>DASXLG010000070.1 GCA_036496425.1 Terriglobia bacterium
CCTGCCCAAACACTCCGGTGTCTATAAAATCTTCGACCTCCACGGAAAGCTGATCGTCCTCGATAAGACCAGCAATCTCTTCGAACGTTTTGAACGTTACTACGGCGAACGATCGGAGCGCGTACGCGACCTCGATCTGCGCGAAATCACCGGCCGCATCGAGTACATCCGGACCGATTCCACCTTTGAGACGCTCTACGTCCTCTATCGGGAACGGAAGCGCCATTTTCCTAAAACCTACCGCAAAATGCGCACATTCCGGCTGTTCACGTTGATGAAAATCAATCGCAAGCAGCGCTTTCCCCGTATCTATGCAAGCCGCCAGGTCAAATCCGGCGTCGACTACTTCGGACCCTTCATTTCGCGCAGCCAGTTCACCAGGCTCAAGACCACCCTGGAACGCACATTCAAGCTGCGGCCGTGCCTGTATAACATTCGCGGCAATGACCCCCATCCGGACTGTCTCTACTTCCAGATGCATACCTGTTCACGGCCGTGCAACAACGACATCGACCGCCGCGGATATCTCGAAGATGTTCATGAAGCGATCGGTTTCATCGAAGGCCGCGACGCCGATGTCGAAAACGCGCTGGTCGGAAAGATGAATGGCCTGGCCGCGGAGACCCGGTTCGAGGACGCGGAAATCGTCCATCGCAAACTCGACAAGCTTCATCGCGCCCGGCAGGAATACAAAGATACGTTTTTCTCCGTGTGGAATTTCAATTACGTTGCGGTGCTCGGCGCAGACTCCGTTTCGCGCTGCAAGATTGCGTTTATCCGGCAAGGCCGAGTAGTGGGCTTCGAGCAATACGAAGTCGCCGCGCTGAAGGAAGCCTTTGAAGGCGATCTTCAAAGACTGTTCTCGATTCCGATGGAGAAAAGCGCGGACGCCGTTTACGACGAGTTCTGCCTCGTCGCGAACTTCATCGTCAGTCCATTACAGAACGTCCACCTCATTCCGACGGCGGATCCGGAGTCTGTTCTTCCGCGGGTTCTGCAGAGACTTCAACGAAAGCGGAAGGAACCACAAGAAGCACAGAAGGCACAAGAATAGCCAGTCTTGTGCTTCTTGTGTTCCTTCCCGTTCCTATCGGTGTCCGTTCAACTTGTGCTGGCTGATCTTGCGGTTCAGTGTATTGCGATGGACTCCGAGCACTGCTGCGGCCTTGGTCTGATTTCCGCGGGTCTTACTGAGCGCGCTCTGAATAAACTTCTTCTCGAATTCGCTGACAGCTTCGCCCAGATAAATGCGTTTTTCGATCATTTCGGCAACGAGGGACTCCAACTGCTCTTTCACGGTTCTTCCTTCGAGTTGGTCGTGGATTTTTCGGATTACTGTTGCCGCCACCAGCGCTCCAGCGCTTGGTAGCCGACAAGAAACTTCGCTTTCATTTCAAAGGGAGTCACGATGGCAATGACTCTCGACCCGGGCAGGAAATACGGTGCCAGCCCCGAGTTCTTCACTGTCTCCGTCTGAACCTCGAAGGCCGTCAACGCCATGAGGATCACGACCCCGATCAACCATCCGCGAATAAAGCCGAATGCCGCACCGAGCAATCTGTCGGCCCAGTCGACCTTCGCGAACTTCATAAATTTCGTGGCAAGCCAGATCACCACGAATCCGGCGATCAGGATCACCAGGAATATAACGGAGAAGCCAAAGAATAGAGCAAGGTTTTCTGTTCTGACAACACCTTTAAACAAGCCCGCCGCGTCCTGATAAAACCACGACGCAAGCAGCACCCCTGCGAAGATCGTAATCAAGCCGAAAACTTCACGAATAAAGCCTTTGAGCCAGGCGACGGCAGTGGAGTAGACAAGGATGGCGAGGATGACGAAATCCAGCAAAGAGAATCTGAGAATCAGCATCACAGTATAATTTTATTTAAGGTCGTGGCCCGTCAAAACACGCAGCGCTTCGACGTATTTCGCGCTGGTGGCCTTGACGATATCCTCCGGCAATTCCGGGGCCGGCGGCTGTTTATTCCAACCGATCTTCTCGAGATAGTCGCGCACAAATTGCTTGTCGAACGACGGCTGCGGCTTTCCAGGTGAATATTTGTCCGCAGGCCAGAATCTTGACGAGTCCGGAGTGAGCATTTCATCGATAACCGATATCTTTCCGTCGATGGTTCCGAATTCAAACTTGGTGTCGCAAATGATGATACCGCGCGTCGCCGCATAATCCACGCCGCGAGTGTAAAGCATGAGCGTGAGCTCCTTGAGGCTCTGGATGTTTTCCGGCCCGATGATCCTGCCGGCCTGCTCTTCGGAAATGTTCTCGTCGTGGCCTTTTTCGGCTTTCGTCGACGGCGTGAAGATCGCCTGCGGCAGACGATCCGAATCCCGCAATCCCGGCGGCAGCGGAATTCCGCATACCTGCCCGGTCTTGTTGTAATCCTTCAGGCCGGAACCGGTGAGAAAGCCGCGCGCCACGCACTCCACCGGAAAGACTTTGGCCTTCTTCACCAGCATCGAGCGCCCTTCGATCTGATCGCGGAACTGGTGAAGATTTTTCGGATAGTCGCTCACCTCAGTCGAAACGACATGATTGGGAACAACATTTTTGAAATGATCGAACCAGAACGCCGACATTTGTGTCAGCACTTTCCCTTTGTCCGGAATCGGGGTTGGCAGCACCACATCGAAAGCCGAAAGCCTGTCGGTCGCGACGATCAGAAAGTGCTCGCCCAGATCATAAATATCCCGAACCTTGCCGCGGCCATGGAGCGTTACACCAGTTAGATTCGTTTGAACAATTGCCGTCATATTATTTAAGTCCGTTGCACCATTTCATCATCCGACGTTTCTGCATTTCAAATTTGAAATACAGAAACCTCGAATGATGCAATGATCCAATAATTCTTCCTTAGTTCAATCTCACGGAGACTATTTTTGATATTCCGGGCTCTTCCATCGTAACGCCATAAAGCTGCGATGCGGTTTCCATTGTACGCTTGCTGTGGGTGATGACGATGAATTGCGTCGTCGAGCTCATGTCGCGCACCATTTGCGCAAAGCGGTCCACATTGGCCTCATCCAGCGGCGCATCGACTTCGTCGAGCACGCAGAACGGACTCGGCTTGTAACGGAACAGCGCAATCAGCAGAGCGAGGGCGGTCAGCGCTTTTTCTCCGCCGGACAGCAAAAGCACGTTCTGAAGTTTTTTGCCCGGAGGCGACGCGACGATTTCCACGCCCGCATCCGTTTCTCCGGCGCCTTCGAGCAGGCGGAGTTCGCCCATTCCGCCGCCGAAGAGGGTGACAAACGCCTCCTTGAATCCGGCGTTGATGGCTTCGAACGCTTCTTTGAATTGCCGGCGGCAGACCGCGTCGATTTCTTCGATGGCCTGGGTCGTGTCGCGGATTGAATCGAGCAGATCCTGGCGCTGCGTGCTGAGGAACGCAAACCGCTCTTCAGCCTCCTGATATTCCTCGACCGCCATCATGTTCACGGCGCCCATGGAATCCATCTTGTCGCGAAGCTCATGATATTCCTTCTCGCGGACCTCGAGTTCCGTCGGCGGCAACGCTTCGAAGTATTTCAGGCAGACCGCTTCGATGGTTTCATTCAGTTCGTGAACGCACGATTCCGCCAGGTGCTTCAGATCGGATTCGACCTGGGTCTTTTCGATCTCCAGCGCGTTATGCCGGTCTTTCCAGGAATCGAGCAGGGCCCGGGTTTCGTCCCATTTCGCTTCCGCCTCGTGCAGTTCCCTGCGTAGCTCCTCGAGCGCGCTGGTGGTGACCGTGATCGCCGCATCCAGCTCACCGCCTTCCTCGACGAGGCCGGCGCGCGCCACTTCGAGCGACTCGATGGTGACCTCGGTCTGGATCTGCTGTTCCTGCGCCTGTTGAATCTGGGCGGCGGCCTCGGTCGAGCGGCGGTTGAGTTGCTCCGCCTGCTGCGTCAGGGCTGTGATTTCACGCGCCACGGTGGAGCGGCGCTCCTGCAGTACGGCGAGCTGCGACTGAAGCCCGGCGAGGCCGCGCTTCAGCTCATCCGTTTCGATGCGAAGCTCTTCGCTAAGGCGGCTGCGGAGCTGAATTTCTTCCTCGACCGCGCGTTTCTGAGTCGCGACTTCAGTCAAAGCCAATTCCGCATCGACCGCTGCCTTTTCCACCTCGGCCCGCTCCGCCGTCAGCCGCTCGATCTCTGCGACCGCCACCCGCAAGCGTTGCGCCGCGCGCTGCACATCACCGGAAAGCGAACGGACCCGATGGTCGGTGTTCAGCATCGTCTTTTCCGCTTCCTGAAGTTCGACAGCCAGGCGTCCCTTCAACGCCTCGCTTTCACGGACCAGATCCTCCAGGCGGATGGATTCATCCTGCCAGACAGTGGTCTGGCGCTGCGCCGTATCCAATTGCGCGTCGAGTTCGCGAATCTCACGTTTCAGCGACAGCGGTCCGTGATCCTCATGCTCGCCCCAGCTGATGACATGACCGCGCACCATTTCACCGGTTCGCGCGACAAACTCCAGCTGCGGATATTGCGCGGCAAGTTCCCATGCGCGATCCGCCGTGTCGACGATATAGGCATCGCGCACGTAGTCGCTGAAGTGACGGACACGGTCATCGAAACGAACGACTTCCGCAAGCGGCCGCGCTCCCTCGATAACAGCCGGCGGCGCCGGCGTAGTGTGCCCGTTGAGAACGAGACAATCCAGGCGGCCTTTGCTCACCGTCTTGACAATGTCGATCGCCCGCTCGGCCTGCGTCCTGTCCTGAACGACCACGTATTGGAGTTTCCAGCGCAGGAAGTCTTCGACCAGCGCTTCGAAGTCCGGCTCGACTTCGACGAAATCCGCCAGGATTCCGAGCGGCGCCCATTCCAATCCGCGCACCGCATTGAAAAACTGCTGCACGGATTCAGTACTGTAGGCGCGCTGCACGGCAAGGTCGCCGATCGTTTTAAGACGATGGCGAATGCTCTCTTCGTGCGCCCGGGCTTCAGCGGCTGCCTTTACGGCGCCCGCATGATCCTGTTTGTTCTTCGAAAACGACTCCTCGGCGAGCTGGAGCTGCGTCTTCAGCTGACTGAATCCAGCCTGCTGGACGGCATATTCTTCACGCGCGGCAGCCAACTGCGCTTCGAAAAGAGCTTCCTGCTCGCGGGCCTCGGCTTCTTCTTTCTGAAGCCTGTCGATCTGGCCGGAGATGCGGGCGATCGTGTCCCGCCTGCTGGCAACTTCGTTGCGCAGCCGTGCTTCCCTGCCTACCATTTCGAACTGCTGCTGGCGCAGCCTTTCAATCGTGCGTTCTTCCTCATTGCGCCGGGCCACACAATCCGAAACCGCGGCTCCGGCTTTCGCGACATTTGCTTCGACCGCAATTTTTTCGTCATCGATCGCCGCGAGCTGGACCGTCCGGGCCTCACGCTCAGCGCCGTTTTTCTCGAGTTCTTCGAGCGCGCGGGCCTGGTCGGCGGCAAGAGCGACCTTGCGATCTTCGAGCGCCTTGATCTGGTCGTGGAGCCGTTCGATGCGCTGGACCGTCTTTTCGTGTTCGAGCTCGATCTCGGAACGGCGGTCGCGCATCCCTTCGAGTTTGTGTTCCGATTCGCCCACATCAAAGCGGCGCTGGTGAACGAGCGCGTTGAGCCGCTCGATTTCCTGTTCGAGGTGTTTGCCTTCATTGGTCATCAGCGCGAGCGAGATCTCGATCTTCTCCTGCTGATCGACCAGCATCTCGGCGCGCGTCGAATAGACGGCGGACAGGACGTCCCGCATGCGGTTCCGCAGCTCGATGTAGCGGCGGGCTTTGCCCGCCTGTCGTTTCAGTGAATTCCGCTGCCGGTCGACCTCTGCCAGGATGTCGTTCACACGGGAAAGGTTCAGCCTTGCCGCTTCCAGGCGCGATTCCGCAAGTTTCCGCTTGGCCTTGAATTTGGTGATGCCGGCCGCCTCTTCGATGAGCCCGCGGCGATCCGTCGGTTTGGAGCTGAGCAACTGGCCGACGCGGCCCTGCTCGATAATCGCATAGCTGTTGGGGCCGAGGCCGGTACCCAGAAAGATGTCCTGAATATCGCGCAACCGGCATATCTTGCCGTCGATCAGGTACATGCTCTCACCGGAACGGTAGAGACGGCGCTGAACCGTTACGTCGCGCGGCCCGGCTACAGGAGCGGCCGGCGGCGCGGCGTGCTCCACGTCATGGCCGTTGCCATTGCCGCTTCCGTTGCCATTCCCGTTGCCATGGCCATTGCCATTTCCGTTGCCGTTCCCATTGCCGATCTGGCTCAGCGTGATCGTCACTTCCGCCATGCCCATCGGCTTCCGGTTCCGGGTGCCGTTGAAGATGACATCTTCCATCTTCTCGCCACGCAGGGATTTAGCGCTCTGCTCGCCGAGAACCCATGCAATGGCGTCGGACACGTTACTTTTGCCGCACCCGTTCGGACCCACAATGGCGGTAACCCCCGCTTCGTTAACGGTGATTTCCCCCCGGTCGGAGAACGACTTAAAACCTAGAATTTCAATGCGCCGTAATTTCAGCATTTGCTCCCACTCACCTTTTCGTTGTGCCCCTAGCTTCGGGGGTATGAGTGACAGATTGGGTCCAAGTAAGATATTGTCGGGAAATATGAAAGTGTCCGCCAGAGACGAATATGCGTGTTCGGCCGTGCTGGAACTGGCGCTGAATTATGACAGTGAAGCTCCCGTACGCGTGCAGGATATCGCGCAAAGGCAGGCAATACCGATGAAATTCCTGTTTCAAATCATGCAGATCCTGAAACGGGTGGAGATCGTCCGGAGCCGCCGCGGCACTGAAGGTGGGTTCACCCTCACGCGAGCGCCCTCGCAGATCACCCTCGGCGATGTCGTCCGCGCCATGAGCGGCCCTTTCGTCCAGCTTTCGTCTCTCGACAACGGAAAAGACTCGCAGTTCAAACTGATCTGGGACGACGTGGATCGCGCGATCGGCGGCGTTCTGAACAACATCACATTCGAAGAACTCGTCCGCCGCGAGCGCAGCAACCAGCGCCGGTTGATGTACCACATCTAAGGCGCCCATGCGGTCGATCCTGCACGTCGACATGGATGCGTTCTACGCCTCTGTTGAACAGCTCGACCATCCTGAATACAAATCGAAGCCTGTCATTGTCGGCGCCGATCCGAAAGACGGACAAGGCCGGGGCGTGGTTGCGGCGTGTTCCTACGAGGCGAGAAAATTCGGAGTTCGCTCCGCTCTCCCGATCAGCCGCGCGTGGAAACTCTGTCCGGACGGCGTGTACGTCCGGCCGCGGATGAAGCGGTACGTGGAAGTGTCCGGACAGGTCATGGAAGTCTTCCGCCATTTCACAGATCTCGTCGAACCGCTCAGCATCGACGAAGCCTTCCTTGATATCACCGGTTCTGTGGCCCTCCTGGGCGCTCCTGTTCAGATCGCCCGATCGATCAAAGCCGAAATCCGCGAGAAGACCGGTCTGACCGCATCCGTCGGCCTCGCGCCCAACAAGTTTCTTGCCAAGATCGCTTCCGACATTCAAAAACCGAACGGCTTCGTGGTGGTCGAAGAAAGCCAGATCCAGCCCTTCCTCCGCGATCTGCCGATCTCCAGACTCTGGGGCGTCGGACCGAAAACCGAGGTGCGCCTGCACGAACTGGGGTTCCGGACGATCGGCGACATTGCCGCAGCGGACCGGGAATCCGTTGTCCGCCGGCTGGGCAGCCTTGGTGAACATCTCTATCAGCTGTCTCGCGGCAATGACGACCGGCCGGTCGTGCCGGACTGGGAACCCAAGTCGATTTCGAGCGAAACCACGTTCGAAGAGGATACCGATGACCGGCAGCTCCTGCTCGGTACCATCCTCGAACTCTCCGATCACGTCGCCGAACGCCTTCGCAAAGACAATTACCGCGCGAGGAAAGTAACGCTTAAGCTCCGCTACTCCAGCTTTACGACACACACGAAACAACAGTCGCTCGAACAACGCGTTCAAACCGGCGAGGCCATCGCCGCCATCGCTCGCGGCCTGTTCTCGAAATTTCCGTTGAAGCAGAAGATCCGATTGATCGGCGTCGCCGCCGGCGACCTGCGCCGGGACGGCGAAGACCCGCACCAGTTGACGCTTTTTGCCGAAGCCACGGCCCAGAAGGAGAAGGAGAAACTCAGCCACACCGTCGACGAGATCAAACAGAAATTCGGTGAGGGGGCTTTGCGCCGCGGCTCGCAGATGCTGTAGAAAGGAGAAGGAACCACAAGAAGCACAAGAGACACAAGATATGAATCTGTTGCTATTAGCCGCATTGCTCCTCGCACCTCCACAGGAGGATCTCAAACAACTCCAGGCCGTGTTCGACACCTCGGCCGGAACATTCATCATGGAGTTCTACCCGGATCAGGCCCCGTCACACGTCAAGCAATTCATTCAGCTTGCACGCGACGGCTTCTACAACGGCACGACGTTCCACAGCATGGTGGCGCATGGCATTGTTCAAGGCGGCGATCCCGAAACCAGGGATCCGCAGGCGCGCGCGAAATACGGCACCGGCGGCTTCAATCGCGGACTGAAACCCGAAATCAGCAACCTTCCATTCACTCAGGGCACCGTCGCGGCCACGCTGCTTCCGGGCAAGCCGGACAGCGCGGGATCCGAGTTCCTGATCATCGTCGCGGACCAGCCTCAGTTCACCGGCCAATTCACTGCCTTTGGCCACATTGTCGAGGGCATGGAAGTCGTGGATAAGATTTCCACCAGCCCGGTCGACGAAAAGCAGATCGCCAGGGAGCGCATCGAAGTCAAAAGCATCACGATTCGCCCGCGGCCGGCGCCCGTTCCGCCGCCGTTCACTCAGGAAACAGTAGAGGAGCTTTCCCGGTTCCGCGTCGTCATGGAGACATCGAAAGGCAATATCGTGATGGAAATGTTCCCGGATAAAGCGCCGAATCACGTGCGCCATTTCCTGCAGCTCGTATCATCGGGTGCTTACGACAAGACGGCATTCCACCGCATTGCGCCCGGCTTCGTCATTCAGGCGGGCGATCTCAACACCCGCAGCGAGCCGGTACCTCAGGCGGCCCAGAAGTATGTCGTGAAGATCAAGGCGGAGCTCAACGATGTGAAGCACACCGCCGGCATCGTCTCGATGGCGCGAGGCGACGAGATTGACAGCGCTCTCACTTCCTTCTTTATCGTTCTCGCCGACCAGCCTCCGCTGGCTGGCGTCTATACCGTCTTTGGAAAAGTCGTGGAAGGCATGGACGTGGTGGAAAAGATCGCGGCCGTTCCCCAGGAAAACGAACGCCCGAAGGAACGCGTCGATATTTACGCCATGAAGGTGGAACGTAGGAAGTAGTCGCGGTCTTTTTCGAGGTCGGAAACGGCGAAGGTTGCGCCGGCTTCGAGCAACTGCGCGACGGAATAGCTGCCGGTCGCGACACCCACGGTTTTGAATCCCGCGCGCTTCCCTGCCTCGATATCCAGAGGCGTGTCGCCGATGACAAAAGTGTCATCTGCAAGGAAAGTCCTGCCGATTTTGTGCGCTGCCCGGGCGGCGCCTTTCCGGACCAGTTCGGATCGGTCCTCGGCGTCAGATCCGTATCCACCAAAGTCAAAATACCGGTTCAACCCGCCGCGCTCGAGTTTGACTCGTCCGCCCATTTCAATGTTGCCCGTCGCGAGGCCCATCGCCGCCCCGTCGTGTGCCACCAGGTGGTCGAGCAATGAAATGATGCCGGGCAATACCCGGTAGGCCGGCGAGAGGCGAACTTCATCCTTCAGAAAGGAAAGATACGCTTCCAGGATTGTTTCGATTTCTCTTTGTGAGGGAGAGATGTTTTTCAACCGAACACGAAAGATTTCCCGGACAATCGCGGGGTCGGTCTTGCCGTGCGGGCTGATTCCGTCCATGGCACGTTCGAGTTGGATAAGTTGCTGACAAGCACGGTCCAACGCGCGCAATCCCGCGCCGCCCGTGTTCACCAGGGTCTGATCAATGTCGAAGAGGAGTAGCTTCACTCCCTAACAACACACTAATTCTGCCTCGAATTCAAGCACTTGCATGGCCTCGGCCGGTTCCATTTCAAGTTCGAGGCCACAGTCCGATTCCAGACAGACAAATCCGTGGGAAAGAGCGGAGTACGCCATTTCGTTTTCGCTTTTGCATCCTGGACAAATCATTTCAATACCTCCCTGAAATGGATGAGCACTTCAAATGCCACGAGCTCGGAGGTTAGACGCCGGCCGTGAAATAATGTTTTTGTCCCGCCGGAAAATTTCGATATTCTCTTCGACTTGCAGGGAACCTCTATAGACGATCACGGAGAAGCTTGATGATCGAAATCGCAGAGATCTCGCTGGAAAAGCTATGCTTGTTCACCGGCAGTTCCAACACACTGATTACTATTGACGCACCTTTATTCAGCAGCTTCATGATTTTCAACGGGCGTGTCCTCACGAAAAGCGCCCACTACGTTGAACCCGGAAAAATCGGCAACTCGGTAGGTTTTCCGGCTCACGAACAGGTCATAGCCGAAGCCTCCCGCTTCTGGCTGGTGGACGATCGCGGCATCCGGCAGCGCAAGAGCCGAAGCGAAATGGCCGAACTCCTCGAGAAATCCGAGCTGCGGATGTCGCGTATTTCGCAAAGAAAATCCGCGAAATCCGTGTAGTTTTCAACCCTTGAAATCCTGGCTGATCGGCTGGATCGGCACGATAGCGATCGCGGTCATCGGCCGGACCGTCCGGTGGGAATCCGAAGGCGACTCCCACCTCGACGACATTTATAAGTCCGGACAGCGCGCGATTTTTACCTTCTGGCATGGCCGGATCTTTCCCTCCACGTACTATTGGCGGAATCGCGGAATCGTGGTCATGACCAGCATGAATCGGGACGGCGATGCCATCGCCCAGTGCATCCGGCGATTCGGATTCGGCGCCGCCCGCGGCTCCAGTTCCCGCGGCGGCTTTCGCGCGCTGGCCGAGATGGCGCGGGAAATTCGCAAAGGCCACGACGCAGCTTTCACCATTGACGGCCCGCGCGGCCCACGCTATGTCGCGAAACAAGGTCCCGTGCTCCTGGCAATGAAAACCGGCGCCGCGATTTTCTGCTTTCACATTTCGATGAAACACAAGATCCAACTCAAAAGCTGGGACGAGTTTCAGATTCCGTTGCCGTTTACGCGCGCCATTGTGTTGAAGGCAGAACCCATCTGGGTGCCACCCGACGCCTCCGAGGAAGTACTCCGCAACCTCCACCAGCAAATGCAGACGGCCCTTGATAAGTTGAGAAATGAAGGGGATACGCGGTGGTAGTCGACAGCCACGGCCTCTTCGCGTATATTGAACATGACTAATTTAATCTAGTAAGGGTAACGATGAGCGACTTTAAACAGATTCTGAATGACGCAAAGCGGCAAATTAAGGAAGTTTCCGTTCAGGAAGTTAACGAGAAGTTGAATCCTGCCAATGGTTTCACCCTCCTCGACGTGCGCGAAGGCGACGAATGGGAGCAGGGTCATCTCGATCAGGCCATTTTCCTGCCCCGCGGCTTTCTGGAAGTGAAGGCCGACAAGGAATTGACAGATAAGAATCAGCCGATCGTCGTTTACTGCGCCGGCGGCACCCGCTCCGCGCTCGCGGCCAAAACGCTCCAGGAACTGGGCTACACCAAGGTCTACTCGATGCGCGGCGGTTTCAACGAGTGGAAAAACAACGGCTTCCGGTTCGTTACGCCGGAAAAGGTCCGCAAAGATCAGTGGGCGCGCTACAGCCGCCACCTGCGGATCCCGCAGGTCGGTGAGAAGGGACAACTCCAACTGCTCAAAAGCAAGGTTCTGCTGGTCGGCGCTGGCGGGCTGGGATCGCCGGCCGGTGTCTTCCTTGCGGCGGCCGGAGTGGGAACGCTTGGTCTGGTCGATTATGACGTCGTCGATGAATCCAATCTGCAGCGGCAGATCCTCCATTGGACATCGTCGGTCGGAATGCCGAAGGTCGATTCGGCGCGCCGGACCTTATTTGAAGTGAATCCCGATGTGAAAGTCCGGACATACCAGCTGCATCTGGATGCCTCCAACATTCTCGACATCTTCGCCGACTACGACGTCATCGTCAGCGGCTCCGACAATTTCACGACGGCATACATGGTGAATGACGCCGCGGTGCTGCTGAAGAAGCCGGTCGCCTATGGAAGCATCTTCCAGTTCGAAGGACAGGCCTCGACGTTCATTCCCTATCAGGGACCGTGCTTCCGCTGCCTTTATCCGGAAGCCGCTCCGCCGGAGCTCGCGCCGAGCTGCGATGAAGCCGGAGTGCTGGGCGTGCTGCCGGGCACGATCGGTCTGGTTCAAGCGACCGAAGTGATCAAGCTGTTGCTCAATATCGGAAAGCCGCTGAACGGCCGGTTGCTGTATTACGATGCGCTCGAGATGACGTTCCGCACATTGAAGATCACCCGCAATCCGAACTGCGCGGCGTGCGGACCGAATGCACACATCGACCTGGCGTCGATTCCGGAGTTTGTATGCTCCGTACAGACAACCGCGAAAGGGTGAAGGCCAGCCCGATCCAGGTAGGCGATTTCGTCTACTGCCGGTCGAAATACTATCGAGACCAGCTCCAGCTTCCCGAAGAAGTGGGGCTGGTCATCGAAATCAAGCGCAGCAACTTCAAACTCGTCTATTCCAGCGACAAACGCTGCTGGCTCCCGAAGGAAGCGCTCGCCCGCGTCCGGCCGGAAAAGCTCGACTATTCCGGGTTTCTCCAGAAGCTTCACTACCTTATTAAGAAGGTCCACGCTTTGGAGTGCGAACTCGTCTCGGATAACGGCACGCATCGCCTCGGCCTCCGCATCGATAAGATCACTCATCAGACCATGGGAGAGATCCGCGACTTCCTCGGCCCCGGCTTCGGCTCACTGACCGTCGTGCCGGAAGGCATGGCCTTCATGCAGCTGGAGCTGGTATTTCAGGCCTGAAAGGTGGTTCCTTCCCTTCTAAAACAGAATCTCGAAGTCTGCGCGATAGCGTCTCTTGTAATGCCCGAAGAAGGTTCCGAACAGCGGGTCCGCGACGTTCGCGTGCACGTCCAGCGGATTGAAATGGTTCAGTGCGTTCATCACGGTCGCGGAGATTCGCGCCTTGTACTTCTTCGTGACCTGAAAGTCCTTTGAAATACGCGCGTCGAGTCCGACATAACTTCGATACCGTGAGGCGTCTGAATATGGCAGGCCGACATAATTCCGGTTGGCGTCGAGGACGGCGTACGGCAATCCCGTGTGATATTCGAAGATCGGAGCCACGCGCGTCTTCCACGGCGTGTTGATGAAGCCCCATGCGAGAAACCGGTTCGGGATATCGCCCCTCAGGTTTGAGAAGAAATTCGGCTGGATCGGCGTCACGGGGTAGTCCCCCAGATAGCTGCTGAACGTATTCAGGTCTCCTCGCGCTTTGCTCCGGACGTAAGAAAACATCATCTGCTGGGCGCCTTTCCAGGTCAGCCGCGCCGTCGCTTCGAATTGGCGATAGGTGGACTGGCCGCCGCCGCCGAGCGCATGCACATTGGCGCCGTTGAGCGCCTGCGCCGTCAGGAGCACTTCATCCCCCGAGTTGCTGTGCTGATAGTTCACGCGAACGTGAAGGTTTCTCGCGACCGTGCGTTCGAGCTCGACAGTCCACGTCTGGTTGTAAGGAGCGAAATTGCCACGCCCCGTCCCGTGATGGACGAAAGGAAAGGACTGGCTGTCGGTTTCCATCATGTTGGCGAAGGAGCGGGTTTGCGGCGCGGCGCTCCCGGAACGATCGAACGTCGTGACGATTTCGGCCGGATAGTGGAGGAACGAAAAAACCGAAAGCGGCACACGGTCATAGAACACGCCGAAGCCGCCGCGCAGGATCAGCTTGCCCTCCCGGAAAGGCGTCCACGCCGCTGCGACGCGGGGCGCAATACGCACCGACGATGCGTCGGCCTGATACTCCATGCGGGCGCCGGCGTCGATCGAGAGGTTGGGGATCAGTGTCCAGTGATCCTGGGCGAACAGCGCAACCTCCGTATCCATCTTCTGGAATGAGGGAACGCTCGTAAATTCGATGCGTTCGAGTATGTCCAGACTGGAATCCTGAATTTGGACGGGATTGAACGAGACCGTTGCGCTGTTCGCCACATGCGCCAACAGCGAACCGAACTTCAACGCATGAGCGCTGCCTTTGTTGATGGACAACGTTTCCAGCCATTCGGTCCGGGAACTCTCGCGGTTGCGGCGCGCGAAATAATTGCCGAGGTTGCCGAAAGGGGTGAATACCATGTCCGCATTGCCCTGCGCTCCAACCCGGGCCCGGTAACCTTGCCGCGTGATCGTACTGTCCAGCAGACCGTTGAATACGCTCAGATGATCGCCGAAGATAACGGCGTTTTCGAAACTGCGCAGACTGGGAGTCACCGGCTGCGGGTTGAAAAACGCCGGATCGACGAAATTGATGTGTTCCGGCGCGATATGAGCACTCGCCGTCACGAAATGCGATCCGGAGAGGATGTAATCGAATTGCGTGAACGAATTCACGCTTTCGTCTTTCGATTCGTTGTTTGGAAACGACAACGTGCGGATCTGTCTCTTCTGCAGGAAATACTGGCCGGATTCGTCGAAGAAAAGCCTGTTCCGGATCAACGGCCCGCCGAAGGTCACGCGCGGCGTCTCATTGCGAAGGCCGCGAAGGTGCCCGCTGCGGACACGGATGTCCGGGAAGGGATCCTTCAAAGCGAACTTCCATTTGTCGCCGCCGCGTTTGGTTTCCACGTCGACGACGCCGGCCGTGAAGCCTCCATACTGAGGGAGAAACGGGCTCTTCAGAACGTTGATGGACTCCACGCTGTCGACCGGCACCGTGGCGCCGAAACCTCCCGTGACGGGATCGGCCACGTTTGTCGCATTCACCAGGAGCGCGCTTTGTTGTTCGCCCTGACCGTTAATCTGAACTTCTCCATCCGGCCCGCGGTTGATGCCGGGTACCAGCGTCAGCGCTTCCGCAACCGTTGCCGGACGCGTCGCCACATCGTCCAATTGGGCCGATTTCAGTTCCGCGGCCGGCGGTGCCCCGGCTTGAACATCGACGCCCGGCGCATCGGCGACAACATCCACGTTGTCCGTTCGCCGGAGCTTCGAAAGCAGCGTCACGTCGATGTCGATCTGCTGCCGCTCGTCGGCGATCGCGATCGTCTGCACCGACGGCTCGAAGCCGTCGCAGGCGATAGAAATCTTATATTCGCCCGCGGGCAGCGCCGCGATCGCCGCCTTTCCGTCCGGATCGCTCACGGCGCGCGCGACAGGTTTGCCGTCTCGCTCTGCCTGAACAATCGCACCCTGGATCCCGACGCCGGCGTCCGTATGTACGTTGATCAGCACCGGCCGCAGTCCCTGTGCGGATAACAACGTCGCGATCCCGGCGATGATGAGCGCCTTTATCGCCAACACGACTCCCTCTCAATGCCAAACGATTACCAGTTCTTCTGTTCTGAGAACCTTTGAGCAAAATTATACGCCCCGCAGAGCGCACATTAGAAAAAGATAAAGAAGATTTTTACGGGGTCTGCGAGGGCTTAAGGGTTTGAACGAAGACGAATCCCCTCCTTGAAAAGGAGGGGATTACGCTCGGTTCGACAATTCAGGCTAGAAAATGTTCTCCTCCAAAGATGTTTGCCTGACAAAACAGGCGAACATGATAGGGGGACGAGACACGCGGACGCGTCACAATCAAGTAAATATCTTGTCAATAAAAAGCTTCGGGGAATAAACCCGGCGGGTGAGGGCTTGTACGCCACAGACGTTCAAACCGCAGAACGGCAATTAAAGAAACAATTCACAAGAAGGAGATGGAATGAAAAAACAGCTCATCGCGTTGTTTAGTGCAGCCTTCATGATTGCGGGTTTCTCTGCAAAAGTGCAGGCTGCCGATCCCCAGAAAACTCTGGTCGTCACCATGACGAACGACTCCAACAATAATTCGGTCATCGTGGTCGACGCTGCCATGCAGACCCGGCTTCAAACGCTCTCCACTAATGGGAAAGGGGGCGTCACCGGAAATAATCGAGGAGTGAGGCAATACCAGGACCAGTTATTTGCAGCCGTCAACTATGGCTCCGGAACGGTGGCCGTGTTTCAACGTGCTGGGGACCAGTTGACGTTCGAGCAAACAGTCGTAACCACCAGCCCTCCGGTCAGCCTGGAGTTCGCCAACGGCCACATGTACGTTGCCGGAGACACGACCGTGGATTCATTCATTCTTCAGGGAAGCCACATCGGAGGATTGGATGGTACCGCACGGCTGGTTCTGGCCGGCGGCGGCGTTCCCATCGGCGGCGATACCGCTCAGGTCGCGGCGGCGGGTGGCAACACGTTGCTCGTATCGATTAAAACAGACCCGATTCCGGGCACGATGGATGTGGTCCCCCTCAATTCGAACGGAGCGGTTTCCGGAATGCCTGTTGGCGTTTCAGCTCCTCCGGGCACCCTGACGCCCTTCGGCTTTTCGGTTTATCCGGACGGAAGCGCTGTGGTTACTCTGGCACATTCCAACCAATTCGGACTGTTCAGGAATAATTCATTTATCGACGTTGTGGCTGCCGGCCAGATGGCGGACTGCTGGACCACGCGGGTCGGAAAATATGTATTCGCCGTCAATACAGGCAGCCACACCATCAGCCGTGTTCTGGGCACCGGGAGCAATATCTTCGTGGATAGCGCCGTGGCGACAACCATCACCACCGGGGCGCCAACGGACGCGGATTCGACCGGTGGTTATTTCGGCGTTATCGACCATACCACCGGCGCCGGGGCGGCATCGCATTTGACCTTGTTTACCTACGATGAACTCGGAGAATTGTCTCCTATCGGCAGCGCGCTCAACCTCGGCGTTCCTGCCCCTGACGGGATAGCCATAATGGCGCCGGAGTTCGCCGCCGCCAATAGCATCACGGGAAACCTGACCGTTTCGGCGGGCCAGGTCGTGAATCTCAGCCAACAAACCGTGACCGGCAACGTCACCGTGACCGGCGGCACGTTGATCTTGAGAAACGGCTCCCGGATCGGCGGCAACCTGCAAGTTTCAGGGGGCAGTGTTTCACTCGCCAAGAGTGCGATTGGCGGAAACGCGCAGTTTGATGGCGGCGGCAGCTTCTCGATTGGGGAAGGCGTCGCAATCAACGGCAACCTCCAGATTGGAAATCTCCCCGCTAGTGCGGGACTCAACACCGTGTGCGGTTCCAGTGTCGGGGGCAACCTGGAGTTCCACAACAACAACGCGCCCGCGGCGATCGGGTCAGGCAGCGGCTGTGCTGGAAATCTGGTCGGCGGGAATCTGCAAGTCAACAACAACTTCGCTCAAGTGCAGGTTTTCGGCAATCAAGTGACGAACAATCTGCAGTGCCAGCAAAATTCGTCCATCACCGGCGGCGGGAACGCGGCCAGATCCAAACAGGGGCAGTGCTCGGCGTTCTGAGCAGAACGTCAAAACGCAAAACGGTAATCAAAGAAACGATTCACAAGGAGATGGAATGAAAAGACAGCTCATCGCGTTGTTTAGTGCAGCCGTCATGATTGCGGGTTCTTCTGCAAGAGTGCAGGCTGCCGGTTCCCAAAAAACTCTGGTCGTTACGATGACGAACGACCCCAACAATAATGCAGTCATCGTGGTCGATGCTGCCACGCAGACCCGGCGTCAAACGCTCTCCACCAACGGGAAAGGAGGCGTCAGCGGGAACAATCGAGGATTGAAGCAATACCAGGACCAGTTGTTTGCAGCCGTCAACTATCGCTCCGGAACGGTGGCCGTGTTTCAACGGGTGGGTGACCAGTTGGCGCTCCAGCAAACTGTCGTTACCTCCAGCCCTCCGGTAAGCGTGGACTTCGCCAATGGCCACATGTACGTTGCCGGCGATACCACTGCGGATTCATTCATTCTTGACGGGAGCCGTGTCGGAGTATTGGATGGTAGCGCACGACTGGTTCTGGCCGGCGGCGGTATTCCCGTCAGCGGAGACACGGCTCAGGTCTCGGCTGCGGATGCCAAAACGTTACTGGTATCGATCAAGACAGACCCGACCCCGGGCACAATGGATGTGGTTCCCCTCAATCCGAACGGAGCCATTTCCGGAACGCCTGCTGCTGTTTCAGCTCCTCCAGGAAGCTTGACGCCCTTCGGCTTTTCGGTTTACCCGGACGGAACCGCGGTAATCACCTTGGCACATTCCAGCCAACTCGGACTGTTCAGGAATAACTCATTTGTCGGCGTTGTGCCCGCCGGCCAGGCGGCGGATTGCTGGACCACACGGATCGGAAAATATGTTCTGGTTGTCAATACCGGCAGCCAGACGATCAGCCGTGTTTTGGGCACCGGAAGCAATATCTTCGTGGACAGCTCCGTGGTGACAAGAATCGTCACGGGAAATCCTACGGACACCGATGCTGCCGGCGGTTATCTCGGCGTCATCGACAAAGGCACCGGTGCCGGGGCGCATTTGACCCTGTTTACATACAATGACTTCGCAGAATTGTCGCCGAGCGGTACGCTCAACCTCGGAAATATTGCTCCTAACGGGGTAGCCATAATGACTCCAGCGCAATTCGAAGACGAAGACTGAAGCGAAGGGATCCCCGTGACTTTTCCTGGGAAGCTCGAACTATGAGCTTCCCAGTCCTCCGTTTCTGTTTGCGATATCAGAATGATACCGCTCCGTTGTCAATTGGACACTGAGGCTCAAGACATCACCGGAACAGATCATGGGGTGAGTCTGAACGTCGGAGACGTTAGCCGAGGCTTCTGGCTGGGTTCGCGCTGGCATCGCTTTGCACAAAAAGTCGCCCAGAAGGACATTCCCCGCCTTTCCAAGGCGGGGTGGCTGCGCCACTAATAAAACGGTCCCGTTCCTTAGCGGCGCAGACGGGGCGGTTAGTAACTTCCATCAACCACCCTCGCGCCGGATCTCGGAAAAACAGGGCATGCGCCTCATCGCGGTCTAAGAGCGGGATTACGTATGCGGCCGCTTGCCGGCCGAAGTCTGGGAGATTGTGGATATCGAACTTCGATTGCTTCCTTAAGAAGAGGTTTGGATCTAAACTTGCGTTAATGCTGTCAACACCTTACGAGGAATCATGCGTCGTCCACACACAACATTCCGGACGCCGCCGAATGGGTTGATTCGATACCCGGCCTTTGACAACGTAAAAGGGACCCATGCAGAATTCCGGGACGTGACCGCAAATCTCCCGATTTAAGTTCCGATCTGGAGATTTTCTTTCCCAAAACGAGATTTATTCTCCGAAAATGAAAAAGGAGTTCCTATCTCCAGATTCTTTCTCCTATTTCCAGATTCTCTTTCCCAAAACGGGGATTTATTCTCCGAAAACGAAAAAGGAATTCCTATCTCCAGATTCTTTCTCCCATTTCCAGATTTTCTTTCCGAAATCGAGATTCATTCTCCGAAAACGAAAAAGGAGTTCCTATCTCCAGATTCTTTCTCCTATTTCCAGATTCTCTTTCCGAAATCGAGATTCATTCTCCGAAAACGAAAAAGGAGTTCCTTTGTGGAACCCACCCGCGGATCCGAACGAATGACCGCGGGCG
Source organism: Terriglobia bacterium (assembly GCA_036496425.1). Classification (NCBI taxonomy): domain Bacteria; kingdom Pseudomonadati; phylum Acidobacteriota; class Terriglobia; species Terriglobia bacterium. The sequence goes on from DASXLG010000070.1 coordinate 19,554, forward strand.
GGTTGGATTTTCAATCCGTTAGGCGGCTTCCTGGCCGGATTTGCCGGTAGTGGTGGTGGTAGAGCTTTCACCCTTGATTTCGATCTTCCGCCGGTTTTTGTATTGTTGAGGAGCATCGACCGTCACTTCGAGAACACCGTTCTTGAAGTTTGCGGTGGTCATACCCGGCATATCTGCACGAAGGACGAGCTTTCCATTGCGTTCAAAAATATCGATCTGCGGCGAGAACGTCTCGAGTCGCATCGAGGGCGTAAACCTTCTTCAGGCGGGAAAGCCGAAGCCTTCGACCATCCGATCCATCTCATCCGCAAAACGCCGCATCATAAGTTTCAATTGTCGGTCGGCCGTTCCTCGATGTGATCGACGATGAAAACGGGGTAGGTGCGCTTCTGCGCTTCCAGTTTCAGCCCGAGCTGTTTGTCAATGACGTCGACAAGCGAAAGTCCTCCGACCGGATCGGATGTAGCCCCCGCAGGCCCTCCCGAAAACGGATTGCCCCGTCCAGCAGCCTGAAGCGCCACGAGAGGATCAAAGGCGAAGCTAAAGTCCCAGCCTCCGTCGAGCCCGGTTGCGTCCACAATAGGATAGCGAAAGTATGGACCCCCATATGGTCCTGCGATGCTTTGCAGCTGACTGGCAAACTGTGCCATCGTCATGTTCTGGCACGATACAGGTTGAGAGATCACCTGCCCTGTACGCGATAGGTTTTCCAGCTTACAACCGGTACGAGTCGAAGCGTCCGCCTTCTTGAGTTTCGGCTTTGCAGCCACCAACGCATAAGCAGCCACCAAGCGGTCCTCATAATGGATCTTCATTTTGAAGCGGTCCATCAGCAAAGTTTGAAGCATCTCCGGTATGGGAGCCGTCGCGGCATCTGCACCTCTGAAGGCGGCCGGCAACGTTGCAATCATGTCGAATCTCGCCGAATCGAGCCATTTCGGCGCGCCGATCAACTCTTCATTCGGGTCCAGGTTCCAGGCGATTGAGATCACTGAATGCAGGGGAATAATCCCGCCTGATATCATGACGCGGCCGCCCGGCTGAATGCCTCCGGCCCCTACCTCGTTGCCACCGGTCCCGGTCGGCTTAATCACCGCTACTTCGAACGCGGCTGGTGGAAGAGGGGGTAGCCGTTTGGCGGTGTCCGGCGGATTGACGCTGGGTTTTTCATTGACTCCGTCTACCAGGATGACAGGAGTCAGCACCGTTTGCTCCTGGAGCTTCAGCCCCAGTTGCGTATTGATGCCATCCAACAGGGTGACGCGTTCGGATCCGGCTGGCTGGCTCTTATCGGTAAAGCGGATATCGAGGTCCCATGAACCCTTCAACCCGGTGGAGTTTAAAACATAGCCACCGGCGCGGCCCTTCAGTTCTGCCGCAAACGCATCCATGGTGATGTTGCGGCAGGAAAGGTTCACCATAATTATCTGGCGCTCAATGACTGGTTGCGACTGGCATCCCGTCTTGCCCGATACGTCCGCGTCCTTAAGTTTGCTCTTGCCCACCGATAGTACGAACCCGGGGATAAGTTTTGTATCGTTGTGGACCATCAGCTTGAACCGGTCCGCGAGGAGAGACTGGAGCATGAGATTTAGCGTAGCTTGCTGCGTGTTGGGCGGAACCAGGGCCGTCACATCGAATTGATCGAATTCCAACCAGCTCGGCCCCCCACTGACCCTGTCGCTGTCGACCGTATAGGCGGTCCCGATCAAGTCCACCATGGTAGCGTTGCGCACTTCGTAGCGTTCACCCCTCAGGCTCGTTCGAAAACCCTCCTTGCCGCCAATCCGGCCCAATATGCCATTGCGGATAATTCGAGAGCTCTCATGGACATCCGCAATTTCAAACGTGGGACGTGTACGCGTCGATTGACCAAATCCCGAACCCGACAGAACGGCAGCCACCGTTAAAACAACGCATACTCGCATCATCTTGTCTCATCTCCGTAAGGGAATCGCTGCTGTTATTTGTAAGACGCTCGGAAGCGGCTGGAAGTTTAATTTATCATCAAGGGTGGATAGCGACGGGAAACCGGCCGCAGAACGTCCGTTATTTTGTTCCGGCCGTCGACCTGCGCGCGGATGACTTTTCTGTCAAAACTACGACTCTTTGATACACACGACATAGGCCGTTATTGGGAGCACATGCCCGCGGTGGAGTTCGAGCCTGGAGCCATCAAAGTCAGAAAGCACCTTGTCGCCATCGACGAAGAGATTGTTCCCAAGCTCGATCGCATCGCGAAATCGAAAAAGATGTCTTCCGAATCGCTCATCAACAAGTGGTTGAGAGAGAAGCTTTCCAGAGCGGGATAGGCTTCACGGCGCTTTGCACAACGGAACCCGCGTGTCATACATCGCACACCTCTCGAGCGGGCGGCAGTGCCTGCCGATTGGCCGCGTGGCAAGTTGCTGAAAGCCGTGCCGAAGTAGAACAAGTCGTTCTTGTCTATGCATTGCATATACAATCTGGATTAGGCAATGTTCGAATGGGACCGGAATAATCTGCGAAAGATTCGGACGCATGGAATCACGCAGGAGGAGCCAGAACAGGCGCTCCTTAACAATCCGATTTCGATCTATGAACAAGATGTGGAGGGTGAACGCCGCTTCGTATACTACGGAGGAACCACCGCAGGCCGGCTGCTGGCTGTCATCGTGAAGGAAATCGGCGATAAGCTGCGGGTGGTGACCGCTTACGATCTCGACGCGGGGCAGCGGCGGGACTACACCGATAGACGCGCAAAAGGGCAGTAACGCAATGAAGAAGAAATCTCTTAAAATGCCGAAGTTCCGCAACGAGAGCGAAGAAGCGGATTGGTGGGCCAGCCCGGCCGGGCGCACTTATGTAAAGCAGAGATCCGCTCAAGCTCAATCGCAAAAAACCAAAGGGATGGGATCGAGCCTGGTTGCGGGGTTGAATAAAAAGGGCAGCGTGCAGATCGCCATTCGTCTGCCTGAAGCCGACCTTGCGCAGGCTCGCAAACTCGCTGAACGCAAGGGTATTGGCTATCAAACGCTGCTGAAAATGCTCGTCCGGGAGGGCCTTGTGCGGGAATCCCGCCGCAGCTAACGAAGATTTATCCCCGCGTTGAGACCGGCCCGCACGGGGGAATTCGGCTTCTTCTGCATGTGACCATGCCAAACCTATCGCTGCCGTTCGGAACAGCCGCGGGCTTACTTTTTCCCATTTTGCCTTCTCTCAGTAACGGTCATATCCCTAACAATGCGATGATTCGTCGCCGAATCCTCCGCGCCAGTTGATGTAGTTGTGATTGCCGTTAAATTCGCGGTATTTCACGGCGTATCCTTTGGCGACGAGCATATCGCGCATCCGGCGGTTAGGCTCCAACTGGACTTCTGACGCGCCTCCGGCGCTGAGGCATGCAGTTAACTTTCAGATCTCCATCGCGGCTGTGCTGTCGCCGAAGGATTCCCGCGGCACGTCGAGCTTGTGGAGAACGGCGAGCAGCAGGTTGGACATGGTGGTGTCCTTCGGATTGCGCAGATGACGGCCGCTTTTCAGCTTGCCGGACGCGGAGCCGGCAAGAATAACCGGCAGCGGCGCGTGATTGTGCTGGTTGCCGTCGGCCATTGCGCTGCCGTAGAGCACCATCGAATGGTCGAGCAGGCTGCCGTCGCCGTCCGGCGTGTTCTTCAGTTTCTCGAGCAGATAAGTGAACACGGTCACGTGATAGCGGTTCAGGACGGCAAACTTGTCCATGTTCTCGCGCAGATTGGAATGATGCGAAAGGATGTGGAACGCGTCGCGGATTCCGCTTTTCGGATAGACCGCATTGCTGAGTTCCTTCGCCATTAATAACGTCGTGACGCGTGTGAGATCCGCCTGCCAGGCCAGAACCCACAGGTCGAACATCAATTTGATGTGTTCTTCGAAATCCTTCGGAATACCTGTCGGAGCGGCGGGCACATTCAGATCCGAAGAGACCTGGGCGCCCGCTTTCTCGATGCGCCGTTCGATTTCGCGCAGGTCATTCATGTATTGATCGACGCGGGCACGGTCGCTGGCGGAAACCTTCTTGTTTAGCGCATTCACATCGCCCATCACCGAATCCAGCAGGCTCAGCGACTGTTCGCGGCGGGCGCGGCGCAGTTCATCGGTGCTGCCGTCGCCGAACAGGCGTTCGAAAACCACCTGCGGATTGTTCTGCATCGGCAGCGGCGAAGTCGCACTCTGCCACGAAAGCGTGTCGCGATAGGCGCAGCTCAACCCGTCGCCGCAGCTCAGGCTCGCATCTTCGATACCGAGTTCGAGCGAAGGCATCGCCGTATCCTGGCCGATCTTCTGGGCGGCAACCTGGTCGGCCGTCACTCCAAGGTAAGCCTGGGGACCCGAGCGCGCTTGCGCGCCGCTGAGATAGGCGGCAGCCGAGCGCGTATGGTTCGAAGTCGCCGATCCGCCGCCGTAGGCCTGCGGATGGCTCATATCGCTGACGATGTTGATGCGGTCGCGATACGGTTTCAACGGTTCGAGGATCTCGGAGAATTCAAACGTGGCGCCGTTGCCGGCCGGCGTCCACTTGTCCATCGTGGCGCCGTGCGGGAAATAAATCGCGCCGAAACGCGTCCGCACTTTCGCGGCGGCCGTCTGCCGCAGCGGCGTTGCCGCAGGAACCATGGATTCCAGAAAAGGCAGCGCGATCGTAACGCCCGCTCCGGTCAGGAAGGTGCGCCGTGAAAGATGCTTTTTCGTGATGAACATTTCCCGTCTCCTGTCTACGATTTGAGTTTCTTCTGAAACGCGTCGCTCTGCACGACTCCGAGCACCAGCGACGAAAATTTATAATCGTTCTGAGCGGCCCGCCGGACAATCGTCCGAACCGCCGGCATGTCGTAGTATTGCACCGTGCGGCCCGTAGCATAAGTCAAAAGCTTCTGCGTGGCCGTGGTTACGAACCTGTCCTTGCGCGACAGCAGCGCGTTCCGCAGGTCGGCGACGCCGTTCAGCTTTGTCCCATCAACGAGTTGCCCCGACGAATCGATCGGCGTTTTACCGTCGAGCGTGCGCCAGGTTCCGACCATATCGAAATTCTCCAAGGCAAAACCGATCGGGTCCATGATCTTGTGACAGCTCGCGCAGGGCTCGACTTTCCGGTGCAGCTCCAGCCGCTGCCGCAACGAGGTGACCTTCACCTGCTCGGCATCCTTTTCCAGATTCGTGTCGATGCCGGGCGGCGGTACCGGCGCCGGCGTACCCAGCACGTTTTCGAGAATCCAGCGTCCGCGCGTCACCGGCGAGGTGCGCGTTCCAACCGAGCTGACAGTCAGGAAAGAGCCCTGCCCGAGGATGCCGCGCCTTGGACTCGAGGCCTCCAGAGTCACGCGTCGGAAATAACTGCCGTGGATATTCGGAATGCCGTAGTGCTGCGCGAGGCGTTCGTCCACGAACGTGTAGTCGGCATCGAGCAGCGTCACGATGCTGCGGTCCTCCCGAATGATGCTGTCGAACAGCATCTCGGTTTCGCGCTTGAACGCCTGGCGCAGATTGTCGTCGAAATTCTTGGCGGACGTTTCCGCCTTGGCCAGCTCACGCAGTCCCAGCCATTGTCCGCCGAAGTTGGTGACCAGCGCTGCGGACTTCGGGTCGGCCAGCATGCGCTTCGTCTGCTGCTCGAAGACTTTCGGATCGCTCAGCCTGCCTTTGATCGCAACGTCGAGAAGCTCATCGTCCGGCATGCTGCTCCACAGGAAGAACGACAACCGCGATGCGAGCTCGAGATTGCTGAGCCGGTAGACGCCGCCTGCGGCCACGGTTGCGGGCTCGTCCTCGATGCGATACAGAAATGCGGGAGCCACCAGTATCCGCGCGATGGCTTCCTGAATGCCGGTCTCGAAGTCGGAGTCCTTGCGTCCATGCTGATAGAAACTCATCAGCTTGGTGAGTTCGGCTTCCTGCACCGGGCGGCGAAATGCGCGCCGCGCAAGCGTGCTCACAACCTGGCGGGCGCAGGCGGGTTCCTCGGCCAGGTTCGCAGGCCGGCAAACGAAGATGCGCTTGCGGCTCGGCGAATCGCCGGCGCCGGCTGGATTGAACGGCCCGTTGATCACGATCGTGTTGACGCCGCCGGCCGGATTGAAGAGGCCATTGACGCGAAAATCGGAATACGCTTCATCGACGCCGGCGCCGCGCTGCCGGTCGATCAGGGCGGCGCCGATCGTATGCGGCCCGGCGGCAATCGCAAGCCGGAAGTTCCGGGTGTTACGCACACCGATCCGGTTGCCGTCCACCGTAATGTCGGTCGTCGCCCCGCCACCGCCGATGCCGCCGCCAACCGTGAAGTCATACTCGGCATCCATCGGAAACGTATGCTGGACCAGCATGCCGCCGCGCGTTCCGAGCGGCAGCCCTTCAATATGGCGATCCTGGGCGAAGGCCGGAGGCGCGTTGTACGTCGCCTGCGACGGAATCAGCGTCCGGTCGCCGACGGCGCGCCGCGAAATTTTCATGGCCGCGGAGATATATCCCTGAATCAACGAAGGCGAGGTTCCCAAGGCGTCCGCGATGTTGTCAAAACCCTCAGTCGCGTCGTCCTGCGGCAAAAGCGCCGGCACATCCACATCCAGCGCGAGCAGGTCGCGGATCACGTTCGCATATTCGGTACGGTTCAGACGATGCAACGCCGGCGTGCCGGGATTCGGATGCAGCGCGGCCGCGCTGTCGAGGCGTTTCTCGATTTCCGATGCGAAGGCGTCAAGCTCGGCGCGCTCCGGACGGCGCGCTCCGCTCGGCGGCATCATCCCGGTCTTGATCTTGCGGACAACCTTTTCCCAGGTGGCGGCATCTTTCGCGATGTTCGAGTAGTCCATGCTGTCGAGCATGAGACCGGCGGTCTTCGCGCGCTGATTGTGGCAGCCGACGCAGTATTTCGTTGGCAGCGCGTTATCGAGCGGCGGCGCCTGGGCCGCGAAGAGGGGGACGGAACACAAGAAGCACAAAAAGCACAAGATTCCCGGGAACCGATTTTGCTCTTTCTTGTGCCTCTTGTGCTTCTTGTGTTCCATTTCCCTAGTTGGCTTTCGATTGAAGTTTATTGATGAGCTCGATCGAGCTGGGTTTCGCTTTCGCCGGATGCGTGGCGAGGAAAACGCCTTCGGCCCAGTTGAGGGTTGTGCGGCCTTCGTTATCCTTCAGGTCGAGACGCGCGCCTTTGCTGACAAGCCACTCGAGGATCTCGTCGGAACCGCGATTCGCCGCGCCCATGACGGCAGTAATGCCCATCGAATTCACATCGTTCACGCTGAGTCCGAGATCGAAGCAAAGCTTCACGGCCTCGAGGAGATTCTTCTGGCCCTCGTCATAGGTCTGATCGACAACCCAGTTCACGCCGGCGGCGGCCATTAGCGGAGTGGTTCCTCCAAATGTCGCGATTTTCGGATCCGCACCGGACTTCAGCAGCAGGCGCATGACGGTAACATCGCCGGAATAGGCCGCGCGAAGGAATGGCGTCTGGCCAGTAAAGTCGACCCATTCGAGTGTGCCGGTCGTGCGGAGCATGAAGCGGCGGATCGGAATACTCTCCTTTGTCCGGGAATTCGGATCGGCGCCTTTGTCGAGCAACGTCTTGATGAGGTCCAGGACAGGTTCGCGTTCGATGCCGTTTTCAAATGTTCCATTGTCTTCGTCCATGTTGCGGACTTCGACGGCGGTCCATAGCGGCGTGCGCCCATACCAATCGCTGACGTTGATCCTGGCGCCTTTATCGATCAGAAATTGCGCCGTCGCCATCTGGTCGTCGGCGATGGCCATCAGCAGCGGCGTGATTCCGTTCGGATCGGCCTTTTCGAGATCCGCGCCGGCATTCACCAGGAGCTTTGCGGCGTCGAGCCGCCCGTCGCGCGCCGCATAGAGCAACGGCGTGAGACCGCCGGGAATGAAATATCGCGAGCCGCGCGCCGGCAGTCCGCCGCGGATGATGCCGATGCCGTGACCGAAGCCGGGCACGGAATTCGGAAGAATCCAGCCCGGCGTTTCGCCGGTCCGGGTCTGCGCATTCACGTTGGCGCCATGTTCGACGAGAAGCCCGGCGACATCCGGATGATTTTCGCGCACAGCGATCATCAACGCGGTCTGCTTGTACAGCGGGTCTTCGGTGTCGACCTTCGCTCCGTGATCGAGAAGGGCGCGGACGGTTTCGAGATCCCCAACCTTGGAGGCCGTCATCAATGCGGTCTCGCTCGTCGGATCGGTCGTATTGGGATCGGCGCCGGCATCGAGCAGCAGCCTGGTCATCGCGGCGTTGCCGTTGGAGCACGCAAGGTAGATCGGAGTGACGCCGTAGCGGTCGGCAAGCTTCACGTCCGCGCCCGCCTTAATAAGGAGACGCGCGGTTTCCAGATCGTCGACGCGCACAACCCAGTGGAGCGCCGGAGTGCCGTCGGTTCCAGGCGCGTTGACATCGACCTTTTGATTCAGCATCGAGCGGACGGTTGCCATGTCGCGGTGCGCGGCCGCATCCGCCAGGTTTCCATAAGCGATCAATGACGCCAGCAGGATTGAAGGGATCATAATGGTGTCCATTTTATAAACATTGCGAAACGATTGCACGCAGAAAGCCAGTGTGCCAGCGCGGCCGGGCGGTCCGCTGATCAAGCCGCAGCTGCGCTATTGCCTGGTCAGCTGAAAATCGCCCTGCTCGCCATCATGCGACCAGGTTCCCGCCATTTTATTGCCTTCAATTTTGCCATCGACAACGTAATGGACCGTCCGGCCGTTTGCCTGAGCATCGAATTGGATGTTGATGGCGCTCATCTCCGGCTTGAAAACGGCCTGAGTCACATCAAGCGATCGAGTCCCCGCCTGAACCGTTCCGCGAAGTGTCGTATTGTCCCATTTCAAATCGAGAGTGATGGGATCGCGCCGTTCGGCATTCGGGCCGTAGTCGCCGGTCCATCGTCCGCTTGGCGGCGCCGTTGAAGGACCGGCCTTCGGACCGCAGGCCGCTAGCAGCATGAATATCGATATCGAACAAACGATTTTGAGTTTCATTGCTGCCGTCAGAATCGAGTATTTTCGCAACATCAGATCTCCGCAATAACTCCGGTACTGTCCCCGATTTTTTCTGCCGGGACTCCAGCCTTATGCAGGATGGTGAGCAGAAGGTTCGAATGGGTGGTCAGTTTTGCCAGTTTGATGTGCCTGCCGCCTTTGACGGTACCGTAAGCCCCTCCCGAGAGAATCATCGGCAACGGGCTGTGATTGTGTTCGTTGCTGTTGCTCATGCCACTGCCGTAGAGAACGAGCGCGTGATCGAGCAGCGTTCCATCTCCGTCCGGAGTGGCTTTGAGCTTCCCGAGGAAATAGGCCAGCATGCTGTGATGGTATGCATTGAGTTCCGCGAACTTGTCCATATTGGCCCGTACGTTCGAATGATGCGAGAGATTGTGGAAGCCGTCGCGGATGTTGGTTGCGGGATATACCGCATTGCTGACCTCATGAGCGAGCATCAGGGTTGCAATGCGGGTGATCTCGGCGCGGAAGGCGAGCACCTGGAGATCAAACAGCATTTTGATGTGATCTTCGAAGGCATCCGGCACACCCGCCGGAGTATCCGGCACATCCAACTTCGCTGCCTCCAGCTTCTGTTGCGATTTCTGGATCCGGCGTTCGATTTCGCGCACGTCATCCAGGTAATCGGTAACCCGTCCTCGATCGCCGGCCGGAAGCTGCCGCTGCAGGGCGCCGAGCTGGTCCGTTACGGAATCGAGCAGGCTGCGTGCTTCTTTGCGCCGCGCATTCCGTTCGGCCTCATTCGAGCCGTCACCGAAAAGTTTTTCGAAGATGACCTGCGGATTGTTTTCCATGGGTAGTGGAGAGGTCGCGGACTGCCAGGCGATGGAATTCCGGAAGGGGCTGGTCAAGCCGCCCTCTTCGACCGTCATTTCGATGGACGGCAGAGGCGTATCCTGTCCAATCTTTTTGGCCGCCATCTGATCGGCGGATTCTCCGAGAACCGGACGCGGCGTCTCTTCCGGCTTGGCCCCTGTAATAAACACGGCCGATGAATTGGTATGGTTGGCGCCGGCTGAGGCATCTTTGCCATACGCCATCGGCGCATAAGTGTTGCTGATGATGTTGACATGGTCGCGGAACGGTTCAAGCGGCTTCAGGATGGGTGTAAATTCAAACCCTGCGCCTTCGGTTGCGGGCGCCCATTTGTCCATCGTCACACCGTGCGGGAAATAGATGAAGCTGAGCCGTGTCCTGGAATTTGCGGCCGCTGTCAATGGCGTCTGGGCCGGCAGCATAGACTCCAGAAAAGGCAGAGCCAGCGTGACGCCTGCACCGCGTATAAAGGTCCGTCGCGAAAGATGTTTTTTGGTGATGAAGTTCATTGTTTCGACTCCTGTGGACGGTCGTTAACCGCTCCTGCAATTTTGGGCGCCGTTTGCTCTTTTGCGCGCATCTGGAAAGGTACGCTCTTGACTACACCCAGAACGAGCGATGAAAAACGATAGTTGTTGCGCTCGGCCTCCCGGGCAATGCTCCGGACTGCCGGCATGTCATAAGGTGTCGTTGCGCGGCCGATGGCGTAGGTCATGAGTTTCTCGGCAGCGACCGTGACAAACACGTTCGAACGGCTGAGCAGCGCGCGCCGCAGGCTGGCCGGCCCGTCGAGCTGCGTTCCATCGACCATCTGCGCTGTGGCATCGATCGGGACTTTGGAATCGGTCTCGCGCCATTTGCCTGTCAGATCGAAATTCTCCAGAGTGAATCCAATGGGATCCATGATGCTGTGGCACGAGTTGCAGACCGGGTTCTGACGGTGCATTTCCATGCGCTGCCGCAGCGTCTGAGGTTCGGGTCCATCCGATGGTTTGTCGAGATTGACCTCGACTCCAGGCGGCGGGTTTGGAGCTTTTGCTCCGAGCACATTTTCCAGAATGAACTGGCCGCGCTGAACCGGAGACGTCCGGTTGGCTGCCGACGTCACCAGCAGTATGCTCGCTTTTCCGATAATGCCGCGGCGGGGATCGTCTTGCGGCAAGGTGACACGCCGGAACAGGCTGCCTTTCACATTCGGAATCCCATAATGCCGCGCCAGCCGGTCATCGACGAATGTGTAATCGGCATCGAGAATATCGATGATGCTGCGATCTTCGCGAATGATGGTTTCAAAGAACAGCTGCATTTCGCGCTGCAAGGCGAGACGCAGGTTGCCATCGAAGTCCGGAGACTCGGGTTCGGCATTGTCCAGTTCGCGCACTCGCATCCATTCCATCGCGAAGTTGTCCACCAGCGCTTTGGATTTCGGATCTTTGAGCATCCGGCGGGTCTGCTGCTCGAGCACTGCCGGGTTCGAAAGCTTTCCCGCGATCGCGAGATTCAGAAGCTCGTCGTCCGGAATGCTGCTCCACACAAAGAATGCCAGCCGCGTTGCGATTTCGAGATCGTTCAGACGATACGGCGTACCGGCAGCGAGATTCACAGGCACATGCTCCATCCGCAAAATGAATCGCGGATCGACCAGGATGCGTGCGAGACCCTTTCGGATGCCATCTTCGAACGAACCTTCGCTCCTGCCTTCCTGATAGAAACGAAGCAGCGTTTCCATGGCAGGATCGTCATCTTTTATGGGTTGTTTGAACGCCCGCGTTGCGAGCGTCCGAAGAATCTGTTTGGCGCACGGAATTTCATCGGCCGGTTTGGCCGCTGTACAGCCGAAGATGCGGCGGCGGCTCGGTGTGCCGCCGGGACCGGCCGCGTTGAAAGGACCCGTTACCGTTATCGTCGAAATGCCGCCACCGCCGCGTTCCGGCGCGCTGAACACGTCGTCCAGGCCTGCGGTTTCCGCCGCGCGGACCGCTGCGGCGCGTATGGTGTGCGGACCTGCTGGAATAGCCACGCGTATGGCGCCGCGGCCGGTCACGGGAACCGCCTGGCCGTCGATCGTCAGATCGATGCGGCCGTTGCCGGCCCGGATTTCATATTCCGCATCCAAAGGAAAGTTGTGTTGCGCGACCATTCCACCCTGAGTTCCGAGAGGCATGCCGTCGAGATGACTGCGTTGCGACAGGCCCTTCGGCGCGCGATAGGCTACCGGTGTGGGCGGGGCGGACCGGTCGCCTACCGCAAGACGGCTGATCTTCATGGCGGCGGACAGATAGCCCTGGATCAGCGAGGGTGATGTTCCAAGAATGTCCGAAATGTTGTCGAACCCGGCACTGCTGCTGTCGCTGGGAAGCAATGTCGTCACGTCCACGCGCAGATCGAGCAGATCACGAATTGCGTTCGCATACTCGTTACGGTTCATCCTGTGCAGGGAAGGCGATCCCGGATTGGGATGCTGTGCCGCAGCGCGATCGAGACCGGTTTCCAGCCAGGCCGCAACGCCGTCCAGGGTTGCACGATCCGGCCGGGAGGCGTTTTTCGGCGGCATCATTCCGGTTCGAAGTTTCCGGACGACAGCTTCCCAGACCGGCACGTCGCTTTCGACGTGACTCAGATCCTTGATATCCAGCTCGAGATTGGCCGTCTTCGCACGCTGATTATGGCAGGTGAAACAATACTGTTTCAGAACTGCCTGGACGTCCGGCTGCGACAATGGCGCGCCTGCGGCATAGGAACTGATCAGACAAACAACAATGAGCAGGTATAGACGATAACGCATCATTGTTTCGCCGCGGCCTGGCCGTTACCGGTGAGTTTTTGAATGAGAGCCATCGTGCCCGGCTTCGGCACCGCCGCATGCGTCGCCAGGAAAATTCCTTCGGCCCAGTTGAAAGCGGTTCTGCCGGTTTTGTCCTTCACATCCAGACGCGCACCCTTCGAGACGAGAAACTCGATGATCGCGTCCGACCCGCGATTTGCGGCGCCCATTGCGGCAGTCAAACCCATCGAATTTGCCGCATTCACATCCAGGCCGAGCTCCGAACACAACTTGACGGCCTCGAGCAGCGCCGGTTCGCCCTCGGTGTATGTCTGATTCACGACCCAGTTCACGCCGGCCGCGGCCATCAGCGCATTCGTGCCGCTATAGGTCGTTATTTTCGGATCCGCGTCGTGTTTCAGGAGAAGGCGCATCGTTGAAAGGTCTCCCGACAGGGATGCAAGGATAAATGGCGTCTGGCCTGTAAAATCGACCCAGGCCAGTGAGCCTCCGAGCAGGTACATCCAGCGGCGGAGCGGCGCAACTTCTTTGACGCGGATGTTGGGATCCACGCCGCGATCGAGAAGATACCCGATGAAATCCAGGATCACTTTCCGGTCATCCTCATTGACCATGTGCTGAAACGTGACGTAATGCAGGTCCACGTTCCGCATTTCGATGGCCGCGAACAGCGGAGTCCGTCCGTACCAGTCGACCGCATTGATGTTCGCCCCGCGATCGATCAGCATCCGTGCCATCTCGATGCGGTTATTGCTGATGGCCATGAAGAGGGGCGTGATCGCGTTCTTGTCGACGGCGTTTACATCCGCGCCGGCTTCGATCAATGCCTTTGCGGCATCGAGATGTCCTTCACGCGCCGCGTACATCAAAGGCGTCATATCGCCTGGAATGGGCGCGCGATATCCCTGGTCCGGAAGACCGCCGCGAATGATCCCGACGCCATGCGACCCGCAGCCGGCCTTGTCGATGCAGGGCAGTTTCGGCTCCGGTGTGGCGCCCGTTCTGGTGCGGGCATGAACGTCTGCGCCACGGGCCAGAAGAGCCCGGACGATTTCGGCATTCCCGGTATCGGCGGCGAGCATCAGGGGAGTAAGCCGGAGTTGGGGTTCTGCAGCGTTGGGGTTGGCGCTTGAGGAAAGAAGCGCCTGAACAGATCCGGCCGCTCCTGCGCGGATGGCAACCATCAAAATCGATTCGCCGGTTGCGCGGTCGATCTGGTTGGCATTGGCTCCCGCAGAAAGGAGTGCGCGGACCATTTCGGGATCGCCATTCTGCGCCGCCAGATAAAGCGGCGTGACGCCAAGCCGGGTCTCCGCATTCGGATCCGCACCGGCCCGGAGCAACAATGTCGCGACTTCGAGTTCGTCGGCGCGCACAGCCCAGTGCAATGGCCGTGTGCCGTCGGTGTCGGCGGAATTGACGGCCTCCTTTGTCGATCCTTTCGAGACCAGCGAACGGACGCCGCTCCAGTTCGCCGATCGCGCTGCATCCAACAGTGCGATATCACCTGCGCCCGCCGCCAGGCATGCGCCGGCTGCAACGATCAGAACGAGAAATGCGTTTCTCACCAACCGAATAGACATACCGCCTCCAGCTCGCTGTCGTTTGCGACACATTTCCAAATGGATATACCACCTGCACCATAGTCCCGATCGTCCCTTGAATCCAATATTTTCGTTCTGTTCTCCGTCCATGCGCCGATTATGGCCGGAGGTCTATGTGGCCTTCAACTCGAGCATGATCCGGTTGTTGTCGCGGAAACGCACGACACCGGGCTCGTCGTCCGAGGGGAGAATCTCGACGCCGATTTTCTTGAGGCCCGCAATCACTGCAGCTCTATCGAACGGCCGCACCCTGATGCAGAAGTGTTCGATGGCCGGGGACTGACCGGCGGCAACTTTCTGGAGTCCGATCCGAGTACCCTTCTTCAGATTCAACCACAGCCGCTCGGGATTACGTTCGCGCGCACCGTCCACGTCTTTTCCGTATACGAAGTGGTAATAGGGCAGTGATGCGTTGATGTCCCGGACGTTCAGCACCACATGATCCAGACCCAGGGGTGTGACAAGCCCGTTCATTTCGACCGCAAGCTCGGATGGTACAGCTGCTTTGACGACGCCGGCGGGTGGCTGGAAGAGTTGAAGCTCGAGATCGTCGGGATCGGGCCACATTCCGAAGCTGCCCTGGGCGGTTTTATACCCGGCCGCTTCCATTTCCCGTGCCACGGCATTGCGGTCATAGTGTTCCGCCAGTGAGCAATAATGGCCGATTCCTGTCGGCCGGGTTCCCCCCGCGCCGATCGCGATGTATCCGACCTGCCGGTCCTCAGGCAGCTCGCCCAGCAGAATGAAATAGCGGATCCCGCCCTGAAACGGCTGCTGGTGGAGCTTGGTGCGGAATACCTGCATATAAAATTTGGCGCTCACAGCCGTGTCGGGTACGACGATATCGAGGTGTTCGAGTCCCAGATTCTTCAGCGGCAGTGCCGTTGCCGCGGATTGTGCCCGGACGGATGCCGCCGGCGCGAACAACGCCGCGCCCATGCCTGCAATAAACGATCGACGCGTTTGGCTCATAGAAAGTACCTTTCAAAATCCTTAATCTAAACTTCACAGACACCAAATTGTCTTTCCCTTACGATTTCAATTCGGTGTCTGTCCCCAGAACTCCCTCATTCATTACGTAACGCAATCAACGCGCTCCTACATATGCATCACAAACCGCGCGCGACGAATGCTGAATTTCCAGCCTTCGGAGGTTCGAATGAATTCGTCTTCGAATTCGCCGATACGCTCCTCCGCCTTCTCATTCCCTGTCGCCGAGTAGACCACGGCGTATGTGATTCCGCGCGCCCGATCCGCGGAGTCGACCGTGATCCGGATATTGCTGCAGACGTGCCGCGTCATGCGGCCCGCGGGACGCGAACGATAGGCCTGCAGAATCGCCTCGCGGCCGATGGGATCGCCGCTCGGGCGATGCATGATTCCATCAGCCGCAAAAAGCGCCGCGAGCGCTTCATATTCCTGATGATCGCTGAAATACGCAAAGTCCAGAACCAGACGCTCGCACGCCCTCTCAATCGTAAGACTGTCCATTAGCTCTCCACAGCCGCTTCGACGCCAGTTCCGCGCCCTCGACAAGCGCCCTCAATTTCTTGAATGAGATCCCGGCATCCATTTTACCGATCCCCGCGAATGTTCCAAAACCGCAGTCGGTTCCCGCAATGACGCGCTCGCGTCCCACGATCTCGGCGAACTGGCAGATCCGCTGGGCCACGAGCTCGGGATGCTCGACGTAATTCGATGTCGATGTGAGCACGCCGGGAATGAGAATCTTATCCTCCGGAACGCGGGCTCCCTTCCACACGGCCCATTCGTGAGCGTGCCGCGGATTCGAGGCTTCGAACTGAATCGCCTTGGGCTTCGCTCTCAGGATAATTCCGATGACTTTCTGCAACGGGATGTCGTGGTCGTGCGGTCCTTCATAGTTGCCCCAGCAGACGTGCATCCGCAGCGAGTCCGCCGGAACGTTGCGGAGTGCGTGGTTCATCACCTCAACCTGATGCTCGGCCCGCTTCAGGAATTCGGCTTCCGTCAGGTCCTGAAAACCGGTGTGGCGCGCCATCGCCAGGTCGGGACAGTCGAGTTGCAGAACGAATCCGGCGTTGACAATCGCTTCGTATTCGATCCGCATCGCTTCGCCGATCGCTTCAACATAGGCCGTGTGGGTGGGATAAAACCGGTTCGGCTGAAACGCGGAGACCACGCCCGGAGATGCGGCATTCAAGAACGCATCGTGCGGACGATGCTCCTTCACGGCGGAGTGGAACCGCGCGATGTCTCTCTCCAGATCGGCATGGCCCGCAAACCGGATCTCGCCCGTACACGACTGCCGCTTGAACGTCTGCTTGCCCGCAAAAGCCGCCATCCGCGACCGGAACTCCGGATACGGTTGAAGATCCAACGCAATCTGGCGCGGGCTGTCGCCCGCGAACCCGGTGAGCCGATCCTTTATATATGTCGCATAACCGATCTTCGACGTCTCACCGTCACTGACGACGTCGATGCCGGTTTCGACCTGGCGCCGCACGGTATCCGAAACCGCCTGGGCCATCACGCGATCGAATTCAGCGGTATCAAACGGTTCACCTGCCTCGCGCTTGAACAGCAAATCCACCACGCCTTGTGAGCGCGGGAGACTGCCGACATGCGTGGTGAGTATGCGATCCGAACTGAGCTTCATAAAAAGGAGCGAGTATACACGCTGCCGCGCGCCATCCGCGTCATCTGCGGCTATAAATACTCCCTCTTTTCCGAATTTACGTTGACAACAACTCTGTAAGTGAATTTAATGGGCGCAAATTTCCGGTTAAGAGAATTTCAGGTGGAGGACTCTACGATGAAACGGTTCGCTCTCGCGGTGGCTCTGTTTTTGATAATTCTTCCGCTTCCAGCATTCGCGCAATCGAGCAATGCGAATCTCAGCGGAACGGTAACGGACGCTGGAAAAGCCTTCATCCCCGGAGTAAGCGTGTCGGCGGCGAACACGGAAACGGGGGTTGTCTCAACTGCAGTAAGCAACGAGACCGGAACGTACTCGATTCCCAGCCTGCTGCCGGGAACCTACAAAGTCAGCGCGGAGTTGCCTGGCTTTCAGACCCAGACCTATACCAATGTGCAGCTCGGAAATGCCGGACAGCTTCGATTGAACTTCACGCTGCAGGTGGCTTCGTTGAGTACCGCCGTCGAAGTGACCGTTGAAGCCGATCGGCTGCTGCTGGAATCGACATCGTCTGTCGGCGCCGTGCTTCCGCAAAGGACGGTGGTTGACCTTCCGATCACCGGAGTCATGGGCAACGATGCGGTCAGTGGCCTGATTGGAACCCTGCCGGGCATCAACCTGTCCAGCGATCTGGTCCTCGCAGCCAACAGCACCATGGCGGCCGGCGTCAGCGCCGCCTATGTCAATGTCACGCGGGACGGGGTTGACGCCAGCGCTGCGGGACGAAACGCCGCCGGTTTCCAACCGGCCACGATCATGAACCCGGATATGGTCGGCGAGGTCCGCATGGTCACCTCACCGGTGGATGCCGAACTCGGCCGCGGCAATTCGCAGGTTCAGGTTCAGACGCGGTCCGGAACGAACCAGTACCGCGGGGCGTTGGTCTATAACATCCGGAACAGCGCCATCGAACCCAATTCCTGGGCCAACAACCGCGTACAGCCGACCCCCATCATTCCAAACTGGACAAACCTCAATGAATACACCGGAAGCGTCGGCGGGCCGATCATTAAAAATAAAACATTTTTCTTCTTTTTATGGGACGGCCTGCTCCCGTCGACACGAGCCAACGTCAATGCCACCGTACTATCGCCATGCGCACGAAATGGCATCTTCCGGTACTTCGACGGCTGGCAAAGCGGCAATTCGCAGGCGGTCACCACGACAGGCGGCGCGACACCCGTGACCGCCACCGTCGATCAGGCCGGCAATATCCTGACTCCGGCGACCAATGCGACCGGCACCGGGCCTTTCACCGGATCTCTCCATTATGTGAGCGTGTTCGGTAAACTGCCGGCCACCCTCCCCGCAGCAAATGCGGACTGCTCCAACATCTCCGCGCTCCTGCAGCCGGGAACCAGCTGGGATCCCAACCGGACACAGATCGATCCGACCGGATATGTCCAGAAAATATTTGGCGTGATGCCGGCGGTGAACAATTATCGAGTCGGGGACGGCTTGAACACTGAGGGATTTCAGTGGACGCAGAGCGCACACGGCGCCAACAATCGTTTTGCTTTCGGCTCTGCAGAGGTCCGGAAACAGCTCAACATCCGGATCGATCACAATTTCAACTCCAAAAACAAAATCAACGGCGGATGGAGCTTCGAACGCGACCACGCGGACTACGCCCAGCCCCAGTGGCCAACCCAATTCACGGGCGTCGCGCACCACCAGCCGCAAGTCCTGACGGTGAGTTTCACGTCCACGCTATCGGCGACGTTGCTCAATGAAGCCCGATTCGGAATGCGCCGGATTGGGACCAATACCGCACACGCGTTGGCAAACCCGGCAACCATGAAGGCAGCGCTTGCTTTTATCCCCAACGTGCAGGGGACACCCGTGCTTCCACAGTTGGGCATGAACGCCGTTGGAGCCGTGCAGGACATCTGCATCTGTGGCGGGCAGCCCCTGTTCCAGGGGGAAACGGGGGGTACTCTTTTCAATGGCAATATCTCCGAAAAGACCCCGCTGTTCACTTATGGCGACTCGATAACCTGGACGAAAGGCAAACACACGTTCAAAGGCGGCGGCGAATTGCGCTTCGGGAGTTCACTGTTTGGCGACGACATTGAAGGCGGAAACTTCAGCTCCTTCGCGCGTGCCTTCGGCGGGGACTCGCCGCTGGCGCCGACCCAAAACATCGACAGCACGCATCAGCCGGGACTCCAGGGCACATCCACCACTGGAGCTCAACTGTATATGCGAAGCCTGTTGTCGCTGCTCTCCGGCTCGCTCGCCCAGGTGACCCAGCTGGATTGGCTGGCTAACGCCACAGACACGAAGTTTTCCGGTTACCAGACGGCCGCTCAGAGGTTTCGTCAGGTCAACCAGAACGAGGCTTCCCTTTTCTTCAAAGACGATTGGAAGTTCCGCCAGTCCCTGACGCTCAACCTCGGCCTGCGCTGGGATTATTATGGCCCGGCATGGGTTTCCAATGGTTTGACGGCCGTTCCCGTCGGAGGCGGTAACGCGCTGTTCGGATATTCCGGCCGGGGTTTCCAGAACTGGATGCAGCCCGGACAACGCGGTGCCAACACTCAGATCCAATTGGTTGGACCGGGCTCGCCGAATCCCGGGATCAGCGCCTGGTCCAAGGACTACCACAACTTCGGTCCGGCAGTGGGATTTGCCTGGCAGATCCCTTACTTTGGAGCCGGGCAGACCACTCTTCGCGGCGGCTATCAGGTCAGCTTTCTGCCGGGAGGGGGCGGGCGGGTTTCGACTCTGAATGGCATTCTCGCAAATCCGCCGGGAAGCTCCTATGACGCCAGTATCAATCAGGCTCCAGGGCTGGAATACCTCGATATGACCAAACTGGCCAGCCTCGTTCCGGTAAACGTTCCGATCAAGCCGCTGCAGCCGGTTGATGTCACGAACCGGAGCGTGGGTCTGTCGGCGCTGGACCCCAACTTGACGAACCCTTACGTTCAGAACCTGACGCTGAATCTGACGCGGCAGGTTGGACGAAACCTGACACTGGACGCCCGCTACATCGGAACGCTGAGCCGGAAGCTATACGGAAGTATCAATCTCAACTCGCCCGATTTCCTGTACAACGGATTGAAGGAAGCCTTCGATGCCGCGCGCAGCGGGGGAGAATCGCCGTTGCTGGACCAGATGTTCAAAGGAATCAACCTTGTCGGCGGCGCAGGGACTGGACCGGTGGGAACTGTTGTCGGCGGCGTTCTGCAGACCGGAGCTGGTCAGCTTCGGGCTGACACGGCCAGTTTAATCCGCAACAACCTGGCCAATGGAAACTATTCCGCACTCGCCAGCACGCTCAATACATTAAATTATGCTGGGAGTAATAATCCCACTCTGCCGGTGATTCCGACCAACGTCTTGGGTGCTGTGCTGCGTAATAGCGGATTATTCCCGGAGAACTTCATCGCGACCAATCCGCAGTTCACCAGCGCAACCTGGCAAACAAATCTCGGCAACACCAACTACAACTCACTTCAATTCCAGTCGACGCTACGGCCGACCGCCGGCGTCAATCTTCAGGCAACCTACACCTGGAGCAAGCTTCTTGGACGCAGCGGCACCTTTACGAATCCCGTGGATCGGGGCCCGGATTACACGCTGCAAACGGGCGACATCCGGCATGACTTCCGCACCAACGGCATTTTCAACGTGCCGATCGGACCGGGCCAACTGCTGCTCGGAAAGAGCTCGGGTGTTCTCGCCCGGTCGGTCGCGGGTTGGCAGATGGGCTGGATCGTTGATCTGTCGAGCGGGGTTCCGACGAGCATTAGCGCGCAGAGCATGCTTTATGCGAACGGCGTTCCCGATAGGGTTGGGCCGTTTAACCCGCATGCCGGAAAAGTCCAGTGGCAAAATGGCGCCCTCGCCGGAAACTTCTTCGGCGGCGCTTACAAAACGGTTGCGGACCCGCAATGCTCCAGTATCGCGTCCAGTCTGCAATCCCTCTGCACACTCACAGCCGTTGCGAATTCCTCAGGGACCGTCGTCCTGCAGAATCCGAAACCCGGAACCCGGGGCAATCTCGGCCAGAACGTCATCGAAAATCCCGGGATGTGGACTTTGAACACGTCCATGAGCAAGGCATTCAAGATCAGGGAAAGCAAAACCCTGAGATTCCGCATGGATGCCACAAACATCCTGAACCATCCGACTCCCTCCAACCCCACTCTGAGCATCAACAGCGCTCCGTTCGGTAACATTGCCTCGAAATCCGGCAACCGCCAGTTCCAGGCTGTAATGCGCTTGGAGTTTTAACAAGAATTAAGGGGACAGACACCGAATTCTGAAGTACAAGAATTCGGTGTCTGTCCCCTTAATTCGTTGTGGCTAATGTCCCCAAATTCATGGCTTTTTTTGATATTTCAGACTAAACTTCCGCCAATGATCCCGGTACAGACTAGAAGAGGGTTTCTTTCAACTCTCGCGCTCGTGTTTGCGGCACGGAAAGCCTTCGCTTTCCCCTCGCAAATTGCGTCGGCGAAGCTGACGGAAAACCTCACATTCATCACCGGCGCCGGGGGCAACATCGTTGTCCTGAGTCAGCCCGAAGGCCTGCTTCTGGTGAACGGCAGTTCCCCCGAAATGGCGGCCGAACTCATGAAGTACCTGGCGGATCAGTTCAAGGGGCAGCCGGTGAAAGCCGTCTTCAACACCGACTGGCACCTCGATCACACGGGCTCGAACGAGCTGTTCAAAAAGGCCGGCGCGAAAATCTACGCGCACGAAAACACGAAGCTCTGGATCGGCGCCGATTTCTACTCCGACTGGGACAAGCACACGTACAAACCGCGCTCTGCGGCGGCGCTGCCGACGGACACGTTTTATACCTCGGGGAAAATGACCTTCGGCAAGGAACCAATCGAGTACGGCTACATGGCGCAGGCTCATACGGACGGCGACATCTATGTTTTCTTCCCCGGCCAGAATGTGCTCGCGGCGGGCGATATCCTGAGTGTCGGAAAATATCCGCTCCTGGATTACGTGACCGGCGGATGGCTGGGCGGCCTTCAGAACGCCAACACCGCGCTCTTGAAAGTCGCCAATGCGGAGACGCGCATCATCCCGGGCAGCGGGCCCGTGCAGACGCGCGCCGACCTTCAGGCTCAGGCCGACATGTGCACAATGATGAGGGACCGCCTTGTCAAGCTGATGCGGCAGGGCATGGGGCCGGCCGACATGATCGCCTCAAAGCCGACCGAAGATTTCGATGCGAAGTGGGGTAATCCGGAACTCTTCATCCGAATGGCCTATCGCGGCATGTGGGGACACGTGCGCGAACTGGGCGGCATCATATAGGAGATAATTCATGCGCTATGTGTGCGCGGTTTTGGCTTTCGCGGTCGCCATCCTGGCCTCGGGGTCGGCGGGCTCCGGTGGTTCCGGTAGTCTTCGAGCCGCGGCGCTGCAGGAAAAGACAGCGGTGACGCCATCTCCTCAGCAGGCACTCATCAATCAGTATTGCGTGACCTGTCACAACCAGCGCGCCAAGACCGCCAACGTCATGTTCGACACGATGGATGTGAACGACGTGTCGAAAAATCCCCAGATCTGGGAACGCGCCGTCCGCAAGCTGCGCGGCGGGATGATGCCGCCACCGGGAGCGCGGCGTCCGGATCCGGGCGCCGCGCAGGGATTCGCAACCTATCTCGAAAATGAACTCGATAAGGCGGCAGCTGCTCATCCGAATCCGGGACGCGTCGGCGTACACCGGATGAACCGCGATGAGTACGCGAATGCCGTCGAAGATCTGCTCGGCGTGCGGGTCGATGCCAGCGCCTTGCTCCCGAAGGATGACATCGCGGACGGCTTTGACAACATCGCCGACGTTCTCAAAGTTTCGCCGTCATTTCTCGATCAATACATTTCGGCCGCCCGCTTCGTGACCAATGAAGCCATCGGCAATCCCGCACCGAAGACGACCAGCGCCGTGTTTCGCGCTTCCCGCAGCACGGACCAGAGCGCTCATATCGACGGACTGCCGCTCGGCACCCGCGGCGGAATGCTGATCGACTATCTCTTCCCTGCCGACGGCGAATACAAGTTCAACATCAACGGCCTTGCCAGTGCCGGGTATGTCCGCGGCCTGGAGTGGGAACACACCGTCGTCATCACCATCGACGGCCACCGCGTCTGGGAAAAGAACGTCGGCGGCGAGGCCGACATCAAAGAGATCGATCAAAAACAGGCCGCCGCCGTGGCGGCGATTAACGGCCGGTTTCAGAACATTCTGATTCCCGTGAAGTCCGGACCACACAAGGTCGGGATAACCTTCATCGAACGTTCCTACGCCGAGCCGGACGAAACGCTCCGCTCATTTATCCCGGGAAAACTCGAAGATCGCATCGCGCGGATCTCGAATGTGGAAGTCCTTGGTCCGTACAACTCCGACGGAGTCACGGAGACGCCGAGCCACAAGCACGTTTTCATTTGCCATCCGGCCGGCGCCGCTTCCGAATCCGAGCAGACGGCCTGCGCAAAACAGATCCTCTCGGCGCTGGCGAAGCGCGCCTACCGCCGTCCCGTCACGGAGCGGGATCTGGTCGCGCCGATGGCATTCTACAAAACCGGTAAAGACGAAGGCGGCAGCTTCGACTCCGGCGTCAAGAGCGCCTTGACCGCGGTTCTGTCCAGCCCGAAGTTCCTGTACCGCGCCGAGACTTTCCCGGGAAACGTCGCAGCCGGATCGAACTATCGCATCAGTGATCTGGATCTGGCGGCGCGGATGTCGTTCTTCATCTGGAGCCGGTTGCCCGACGACGAACTGATCAATGCCGCGGCCAAGGGACAGCTGACCGATCCGAAAAATCCGCAGGCTCTGAATCAGGAAGTGCGGCGAATGCTGGCCGACCCGAAGTCGAAATCGCTGGTCACGAACTTTGCTTTCGAATGGCTGAAAGTCCGCAGCATCGACGATATCGATCCGGATGCCATCCAGTTTCCCAACTGGGACGACAGTCTGCGCGAAGCCTTCAAGCGCGAAATGGAACTGTTCGTCGGCAGCATCATTCAGGAAGACCGCAGCGTGGTGGATCTCCTCACGGCGAATTACACCTACCTTAATGAACGGCTGGCCCTGCACTACGGAATTCCGAACGTCCGTGGCGACCGCTTCCGCAGAGTCACGCTCGACGATCCGAACCGCTTCGGACTGTTCGGCAAAGGCAGCATTCTGATGGCGACGTCTTATCCGAACCGGACGGCTCCGGTTCTGCGCGGCGCTTTCGTTCTGGAAAACATCATGGGAACGCCGCCCTCGCCGCCACCGCCGGACGTCGAAGGCTTCAAGGAAAACAAGGAAGGCGAAAAGGCGAAAACCGTGCGCGAGATCATGGAGAAGCATCGCGCGAACCCGGTGTGCAATAACTGCCACGGCGTCATGGATCCGCTCGGCTTCTCGCTCGAGAATTTCGATGCGATCGGAGCCTGGCGATCGAAAGACGTTTTCGCGGACACGACTATCGACGCTTCCGGCAAACTGGTCGACGGAACGCCGGTCAATGGACCGGTGGATCTCCGCAATGCATTGCTGAAACATCCCGAACAGTTCGTTCAGACACTCACCGAGAAGATGATGACGTTTGCCCTGGGACGCAGCGTGGAGTACTACGACATGCCGACCATACGCAAAATCGTCCGGGACTCGGCGAAAGATAATTACAGGTTTTCTTCGATCGTGCTGGGCATCGTCAACAGCCCGGCGTTCCAGATGAGACGAGCGGAAAAGGTTACGAGTAATTAGTAAGGAGCAGACCATGTTCATCACTAAGAAACATTTGTCACGCCGCACGTTCCTTCGCGGCGCAGGCGTCGCTGTTGGATTGCCGTTACTGGACGCAATGATCCCGGCGGGCACAATGCTCGCTCAGACCGCGGCCAAAGCAACGCCGCACATGGGATTCATCTATTTCCCTCACGGCGCGATCATGGATAACTGGATGCCGGCGAAGGAGGGCGCCGACTTCGACCTGAAGCCCATCCTGAAACCGCTCGAACCTTTCAAGAAGCAATTGACCGTCATCAGCGGCCTGGCCAACAAGCAGGCGTACGGTCCCGTTCACGCTCTGTCGCCGGGAACATGGTTGAGTTGCGTCCGGCCGCGTGAAAGCCAGGATCCGTACGGCGGCGTGACCGTCGATCAGATTGCGGCAAAACACATCGGCCAGGACACGCCAATGCCGTCGATCGAACTTGCCGTGGAAGGCGGCGGACTGGCCGGCGCGTGCGACCGGAACTTCGGCTGCAGTTATGCGGGAACGATCTCATTCCGCACGCCATCGACGCCGATGCCGATGGAATACAACCCGAGAAAGACATTCGAACGCCTGTTCGGGCAGGGCGACACCCCGCAGGAGCGCAAAGCTCTGGGCAAGCAATATGCCAGCATCCTCGACCTCATCAGCGAGGAAGCCGCCGATCTTCAATCGCACCTGGATCCCCAGGACCGCGTGGCGGTCAGCGACTATCTGGAAAGCGTGCGCGAAGTGGAGCGGCGCGTCCAGAAAATGGACGAGCACGATCTGACCAGGCTCGACCTGCCGAACGTTCCTCCCGGAACGCCCCCGCTCGACGACCGGCTCAACCTCATGTTCGACATGGTGGCTTTGGCCTATCAGGCGAACCTGACGCGCATCTTCTCGTTCATGATGGCCGCCGAGGGCAGCAACATGACGTACAACCACATCGGCGTGCCCGATGCGTTCCATCCCGTATCGCATCACCAGAACAATCCGAAACGCATGGAAAGCTGTACGAAGATCCAGACCTATAACGCCGGGGTCGTTGCAAAATTCCTGGGGAAACTTCAAAAGATGCAGGACGGCGACGGCACCATGCTCGACCATTCGATCATCCTGTTCGGCAGCAACATGAGCAACAGCAACGCTCACAATCACGATCCGTTACCGACAGCGCTCGTCAGCGGATGGAAGACGATCAAGGGTGGGCAGCATCTGAAATATCCGGAACACACGACGCTTGCGAACCTGCACCTGACGTTGCTCGAACGCGCCGGAATTGTGGAAAACGCTTTCGGAGACAGCACCGGAAAGTTATCGGAGGTCTAAATGCCCACGATCATTCTTGCCATGCTGCTTGCAGCCGCCGGGCTGGTCGATGCCGTGAAATCCGGCGACCGGACGACCGCCCTTTCACTGCTCCAGCAGAAAGTGAATGTCAACGCGCCCGAGGCGGACGGAACCACGGCCCTGCACTGGGCCGTTCAGAAAGACGACGCGGACCTCGTGGACCGGCTGATCAAAGCCGGCGCCAACGTCAACGCGAAAAACGACTACGGCTCGACGCCGATGTCGGAAGCCGCCATCAATGGCGACGTCGCGATCATGGACAAACTGCTGAAGGCCGGCGCCAGCGCCGAATCGTCAAATGCCGACGGCCAGACAGCGTTGATGATCGTCGCGCGCACGAATAACGTCGAAGCAGCGCGGCTTCTGTTGAATCACGGCGCGAATGTCAACGCGGCAGAAAAGTTCCATGAACAAACGCCTCTGATGTGGGCGGCCGCCGAAGGCCAGGCCTCGATGACCAAAGAACTCATCGCGCACGGCGCCGATGTCAATGCGCGCTCTCACGTCAATGACTGGGATCGCCAGGTCACTGCAGAAGCCCGCGCAATCGCTCGGCCGGCCGGCGGATTGACGGCGCTCCTGTACGCCGCGCGCCAGGGATGCACCGGATGCGCCAAAGCGCTGGCGGAAGGCGGCGCGGATTTGAATCTTGCCGATCCGGAAGGCGTGTCTCCCCTGCTCCTCTCCATCCTTAACATGAACTTCGATGTCGCGGCCTATCTGATCCAGAAAGGCGCCAACGTCGACAAATGGGATTGGTGGGGACAAAGTCCGGTCTACGCGGCTGTCGACGTGAATACGATTCCTCACGGCGGACGCCCGGACCGTCCTTCAGCCGACGAGACCACCAGCCTCCAGGTTCTGCAGATGCTGCTCGATAAAGGCGCGAACGCGAACCTTCAACTCAAGCTCTTGCCGCCTTATCGCAACCTTGGCGCCGATCGCGGAGTCGATGGAATGCTCACCATCGGCACAACGCCTCTGCTGCGGGCCGCCAAAGGCCTGGATGCGCCCGCGATCAAATTGTTGCTCGAACACGGCGCCAATCCGAACCTGCCCAATACGCGGAATTTCATTCCGATCGTGGCCGCTGCCGGAATCGGATCGAGCGATGCCGATACGCGCGGCTGGTTCAAAACCGACGACGTTCAGCAGCGGGCCATCGCTTCTCTGGACCTTCTGCTGAAAGCCGGAGGCGACATCAACGCCAAGGATACACAGGGCAAAACCCTGCTGCTGGGCGCCGCATTCTGGGGTTGGAGTGACGTCGTGAAATATCTCGCCGCTCATGGCGCCGACTTGAGTGCGAAAGATAATCGCGGGCACGATGCCGTCGACACAGCGCTCGGCAAAGCCGGCGGCAACAGCCGCGGCGGCCAACGCGTCGATGTGCATCAGGACACCGCGGACCTGCTCAAACAACTGATCGCGGCCAAACAATGAGAAAAAGAAAAGGAACACAAAAAGCACAAGAGACACAAGCAAGACGCATTATTCCTCTCTTGTGTTGCTTTTTGTGCTTCTTGTGTTCCTTTCCCGTCTTCGCCGCCAACGACTGCGATCGGCCCTGCCTCAAGACCACCCTCGACCAGTATCTCAACGCCGCCATCAAGCATGACCCGGCGGGCGCTCCTCTTTTCGCCGGCTTCCGCCAGACCGAAAACGCCATCGTGGTGCGCACCGGTACCGGCATCTGGAAATCGCTGACCGGCCTCGGCAAGGTTCAGCGCCGTTACTTCGATCCGGTGTCCGGACAGGCCGCCTATTACGGAATCATCGAAGAAGGTTCAACTGCCGATATCGCGACAGTCCGCCTCAAGGTGGAAGACAAGAAGATCACGGAAGCCGAATGGATTATCAGCCGCAAAACCGATATCGGCCTGAACGGCACCGGCCCGAATCTTCTCGATCCCGGGAATCTAGCCGCCAATGCCCCTCCCGATAAACCCATGCCGCGCGACGCGAAGCTCTCGCGCGCAGCGCTGATGGCCATCGTGAACAGTTATTTCGACGGCATCACGACACACGACGGCTCCATCATCAATGCGTATCAAGGATGCACCCGAATCGAAAACGGCGTTACGATGACCGGCCGCGGAAGCCGCGGCGGAGCAACGAGCGATTGCACCTCCGGCCTGGAAACCATCAACATTCTGAATGTTGCGGCACGCCGCTTCCCTATCGTCGACGAGGATGCCGGCGTCGTCCTGGCGATGGCTGTCTTCATCCGGAAACCCGGCACCACGACACGCCGGAACGTTTTCTCGGAATGGTTCTACATCGATAAAGGGAAGATCCGGACGATTTACACTGCGATGTTCTATCCGCCCGCGGAGCTTCCGGTTCCCAACTGGCCGCCATACGACGGCAACTGGCCGGTGAAATAAGTTACTATCGGGCGTGCTTCTTTTATTTATTCTCTCCGCCGTTACAGTTCTTGCCCCGGCAAAAGTGGATATTCAGGGCGAGATCGTGGCCTCTCACTTCGTCGATGCCCCGGCGACGCTGCAATTGTTCAGCGGCAAGAATCTTGTTCAGACGGTCACTTCCGATGAGCACGGGCACTTCAGGTTCACGAAGATCGAAGCCGGTTCTTATACGATGCACGTCGAATGCGACGGTTACTACGCGCAGGACATTCCTGTTCAGGTGGCGAATTCAACGTCACACGTAAGCGTCATGCTGAAGCCCGCGCCCGACAACCCGTCGCTGACGGCCGCCTTCGACCCGTTTCGCGATCTCGACATTCCCGCGAAGGCCAGGAAGGAATTCGACCTCGGAGTGCGTCCTCAGAAGGACGGGAAATGCGGCATGAGAATCGAGCATCTCCGGAAAGCCCTGTCGCTGTTTCCGAGATATGGTGAAGCATTCACCGAGATCGCCCGCTGCTATGTGCAGATGAATGATATGGCGGGCGCGGAAGCGGCGTTCAAGAGTGCGATCCGCTACACGACCGGCATCTATCCGACGATTAACCTGGCGAACTTATTGATCAATGAAAACCGCCTGGATGATGCGCAGGCGCTGATTACTCCCCTGTTCAAGAAGAACCCCACGGAGGGCGAGCCATACGCCTCCATGGCCCGAATCAATTACGCCAGAGGCCAGCTACGCGAAACAGAGGCCGCCGTGATCGCGGCGCACGAGCGCGGACATCAGTCGCCGGATATTCACCTGATTCTCGCGAAGATTTATGAAGACCGTGGAATGCGAGGCGCGCTTGCCACTCAGCTGCTCAATTACCTCGACGAAGCCCCACACGGCGCAGCGGCGGATCAAGTCCGCAAGAAACTGCAGGACCTTCAGGACCGGTAGGATATGCACCAATGAAGAAACTTGCGATGATGCGCTGATCCAATATCATCTTAACGAGGGGGACGCCCTTCGGGCTTTATCTTTCGCGCGCGTCCTGGCGACGTGAAGTATCGATCGGGCATAGGCTGCCAGGCACTCGCTGCATTTGTCGATGTGGTCGAACTCGAATTTCGTGAAGCGGGAATCCTTCCCGGCCAGTTCAAGGAGCCGCTTCTTCAGCACGTGTTCCTGCACGGTTTGTATAACGACAAAGATCGAAGGTTGGATGCCTGATTTTTTTGAATCCGGCGGCAGGGTTTTGTCGTTCTTCTAAACGGAGTGTACGTCGGTGTACCAAGTCCGTCCGCCTGCCGGAAGCCTCTTGACGGAAAACTGTTTGCCGCGGCATGATTTCAAGGTGAGTACGGCAAGACCTACGAGCCCTGACTGGCCTGAATCTGAAGGAAGAACGCTGGGCGACCTGCTTTACGCCTCAAGACAGAGGTTTCGTGTTTCCGAGCAGGAGTGGGTCGAACTGGTCAAGGCGATCGCCGGAGGCGACCAGCTTGCGCTGCATTCGTTATATGAGCGGACGCATCGGATCGTCTTCACGTTGATCGTACGGATCACTCGCAACCGGGAGACGGCCGAAGAATTGACGCTCGACGTATTTCACGACGTGTGGCGAAGAGCTGCGGCGTACGATCCCGCAGGTGGAAGCGTCCTCGGGTGGATCATGAATCAGGCGCGATCGCGCGCCATCGACCGGGTGCGGTTCGATCAGCGTAAGAAGCGGGTCAACATTTCTGGTGAAGATCCGGTTACGGCCCAGCTTCCGGCCGATCCTCAACAGGCATGCCAGCTTGAAGAAGAAGCGCGGCATCTGCGAGAGGCGCTCGAGGTACTCACTCCAGAGGAGCGTCAGGTGATCGAAACGGCCTTTTTCTCCGAGTTGACGTACCACGAGGTCGCGCAAAAGCTGAGTCAACCTCTAGGTACCGTCAAGACACGGATCCGGTCCGGACTCGGCAAACTGCGGCATACTCTCGGCAGGACTTTGAAGCGTATATGAATTCGCCAATCCAACAACACGATGGCGAACACCACGACCTGGTGTTCCTCTATGCCCTTCAGGCGCTTCCGACAGCCGAGATTCCCGCCGCTGAGACCCACTTCACCGGATGCGACGCCTGCCGTCAGGAGTTGGAACTCCTGCGTCCGATTGTAGGGGGCTTCACTGCATGGCCGTCGGACGTCCTGAGGCCAGCGCAGCCGCTGTGGGAACGCCTGACGCGCCGCATCTCGATGCAAACGGGACAGGAACCTGTTCTGAATCCACCACGAGCACCGGCGCAACCCGAATGGGAAACCGTTGTGCCCGGTATCTCCGTCAAACTGCTTGCGACGGATACGCTGAAAAACCGTACCAGCATGCTGGTACGGCTCGATCCCGGAACCGAATATCCCCCTCATTGTCATGCCGGCGAAGAGGAGTTGCATCTCCTGTACGGCGAACTCATAATCAACAACCGGAAACTCCATCCGGGCGATTATTTTCGTGCTGCGGCCGGATCGGTGGATCATCGCGTCTGGAGCGAGACTGGCTGCACCTGCGTTCTGATCACGTCTAACGACGACGAAATCCTCTAAGATTCGACGCCAACCCGATCACAACACCTCGAACACGTGATAGATGGCACCGCCGGCCATGCGGTGTCCGTAGGCGACTGAGACGAGACGATTGAGCCAGTCGTATTTCTGCGAAGCGGTTTCGAAGTTCACAGTCACACGCATGTAATACTCCGACGGGCTGACCTGTTCGCCGCGGCCCAGGCGGTCCAGAACCTCCTTCGGCCCATGCCGCATTCCGAAATACCGCATACCGATCAGCTCGCCGTCGTCGGTCTGCATGACGAGCCGCACATTGATCGTGGTCGCGCCGTCTGCGCGAAGAGACTGCCAGTCACTGCCGCCTGAAAGAAATTTTCCTCGCAACCGCTCGCCTTCGAAACGGCCTCCGGCAATCTCGCCAATGCGCCGGTCGTAGCCGGGAGTGGCGCCGATGATCGTCGGGGGTTTCACCTCGATCTGGAAGATAAACAGAGGCAGGACGCGAAGCGTCGCCATCTCCGATGGAAGCAATGCGGCGAGTGAGTCTGTGCTCATGAACTTTATTCCTTTCTCTGCTGTAGGGGCGGTCATAGACCGCGCCTACAAAAGCGATCTCAACTCCGAAATCGAGCGGACAATCCGGTCAGGGCGCACACTGCCAGACTGCGAGTGGCCGTTTCCGGACGGATGTATCCAAATGGAGAAAATTCCCAGCCGCTGGGGTTGCACGACATCCCATTCCAGATTGTCGCCGGCCATCCAGACGTCGGCTGGAGATACGGAGAGGCGCTCGAGCGCCAGTTCATAGACGCGCCGGTCGGGCTTGCCGAAACCGACTTCGCCTTCAATCAGGATCGAATCGAAAAATGGCGCAAGGCCGAAGGTCTCGATCTTTCTGCGTTGAGGAGCGCCATTGCCATTCGTCAGCAACGCCAGTTTGCATCCGCGCCCGCGGAGCCAGCGCAGAGTCTCCAGAGCGTCCGGAAAGATCTCGAGGCACTCTTCCCTCCGGTCGTGATACACGCCGCCGATCCGCAGCGCCAGACCCTCGTCCGGCATTCCAAGATCCTTCAGAGCGAGACGCACCACTTCGGTCCTGGCCGTTTGCAGATCGAGCCGGCCGGTGCGATGACGCTCGGCGTCGGACCAGAACCACTTGCCGGAAGCCTTGACGGCTTCATAGAGAACATCGGACGCAATGCCGCATTCGGATGAGCCCGCCGAACAGGCTTCACGCCAGCACGCATCGACCGGTCCGGAGTCATTCAGAATCGTGTCGTCGAGGTCGAGGAAAACAGCTTTCGGCGTCCGGACTTCGAGCGCAGCCCAGTCCACGGAATCGCCGATCGCAATCTCGCCGCCGGTGATCACCTCGGCAAAAGCGCCGCCGCCCCAATTCGAATACATGAGGTTCTTCAAGCCAGGCTGGACCTCATCCATGCGCTCGCAGGGCTTCGTCTCGCCTGCGATCCGAAGCACAGCGGCGCCGACTCGCAGCAAACGTCCGCGGGAATTCGCCAGGGAGATTCCGCTGAGCATCAGGTTGGCTCGTCTTCTGGATGGAGGCGCATCGCTTCCGGCTTCGGCCGTCACCGCATCCCAGAGTTCGCGCTCCATGAGTGTCACCTGGCGCGTCCGGCTGTTGTCCACATTGCCGCCAAGACCTTTACCGGCAATGAGGGAGGCCGTCAGCCTCGCATCCATCGATCCCCGGTGCGCACGTTTGATCCAGATTGCATCGAGCCTTCCTGCCATGAAGTTCAATCGGCTGCGGCTCGTTCTAATTCTTCTGTTCCGGCGCGGGTTCCGCAGCAGGCGGCGCCTGTCCCCGGTTGGCTGGCGGCGGCGGAACCGCGGCCGCGGGCATCACTGCGGTGCCGTCCAGCGCAAAGACGAACATGATCGGCGGACTATCCACTTTCGCATTGTTCGGTCCGATGGTGGTTGCCGGACGTCCTAAACCGCCGCCGAAAGCGACGTACTGTTTGCCGTCGACTTCGTAGGTGATCGGCGGAGCCATGCCGGTGCGGCCCGTCTTCACCTCATAAAGCACCTCGCCGTTATCGGCGCGAATGGCGCGGAAGCGCCCATCGTTGATGGTCTGGAACACCAGGTTGCCCGCGGTCGTCGTGGTTCCTCCGCCGATGCCGCCGCCCCCTTCGACATTCCACTTCAACTTCTGATTCGCCGGATCCCATGCTTGCAATCCGCCGCGCGCACCCTGAGGCGGCTCGGGACCGAAGGCCGGTCCAATCGTTTTTGTCGGACCCGAAGGACGTACATAACCGGTCGTGCCGGGCTTGTGCTCCACCTGCGCCTGATACGGGAAACTACTGTAGGAGGCGGGAATGTATACCAGTCCGGTATTCGGATTGAAGGACATCGGCGCCCAGTTGTGGGCGCCGCCGCCGGTCGGAAACACCGATACCGGATCCTGATCGTAATACGCTTCGGGATTCACGACGGGCCGCCCGCCTTCGCCCATGCGCAACGCCCAGCTCACTTTGACGAACGGCTCGGCCGAAATCAATTCGCCGGTCACGCGGTCCAGAACATAGAAGAACCCGTCCTTTGGCGCCTGCGTGATGACCTTGCGCATGCGGCCGTTGATATTGAGGTCGAGAAGCATCAATTGCGCCACGTTGTCGTAATCCCAGTTGTCGTTCGGGACGGCCTGGTAATACCACTTGAGCTGGCCGGTCGTCAGGTCGACTGCCAGAATCGAGCATGTATAAAGGTTGTCCAGACCCTGCGCGCCGCGGAACTTCTGAACCCAGGGTTCCGCGTTGCCCGTACCGAGATAAACGAGATTCACTTCGGGATCGTAGGCAAAGCCGTCCCACACCGCGCCCCCGCCGCCATTCTTGTAGAAATCACCGCCCCAGGTCTTTGCCGCGGTGCGCAACACCGGGCTCTCATACGGCTTTGAAGGGTCGCCCGGCACCGTGTAGAAGCGCCACGCGATCTGGCCGCTCTGCGCATCCACGGCAACGAACTGGCCGCGCGTGGGTTTGTCGCCGCCGGAGGCGCCGATGATGACTTTGCCGCCTGCGATACGCGGCGCCATGGTCAATGTGTACTGGTCCTGCGGATAAACGATCCGCGTTTCCCAAACCGGCCTGCCGGTCGTGGCGTTCAATGCAAACAAACGGCCGTCGATCGCCGGCGCGATGACCATGCCGTTATACAGCGCGATCCCGCGATTCACGATGCCGCAGCAGATCGCCGGCCGTATCGTCTGGTTGACCTCTGGATCCCATCGCCAGAGTTCTTTGCCCGTCCGCGCATCGAGCGCGAAAACGACACTCCACGTCGTGATGCCGTAAAGTGTGTTGTTCCACATCAGCGGCGTACCTTCCTGATTGCCGCCGCCGGCTCCCATCTCGTAGTACCACGCCAGACCGAGACGCTTCGCGTTTGAAGCGTCGATCTGTTTCAGCGGGCTGTAACGCGTCTCGCTCTGCGTGCGGCCGTAACTCAACCACGCACCGGATTGCGAGTCATTCGCGCTGCCCGTGCGCCGAAGCACGTCGTTGGTGATGTTGGCAGGCGTGCCGACACGGGTCTGTTGTGCATACATCGCGGCGCTCACTGCAGCGATCAATAGAATAAGCACAGCGGATCGACGAAATCTGGCCATGAGATTCTCCCGGTTAAGTCCGATCAAAATATCATGAACGGCGCAAAAGGACGTAGCGGTATGAAGGCGGAGAATCGTTGTGAGAGCAGACATTCCCCGCCTTTCCAAGGCGGGGAGGCTGCGCCATCAAGAGATAGTCCCGTTCCTTATCGGCGCAGACGGGGCGGTTTGTAACTTCCATCAACAAGTAAGGAGCGCTACGCGGTTCGTTGATAACCGCCCCGCCCGAGCGTTCTAACGTTTGATCTCTCGGGCACCCCGCCTTGAAAAGGCGGGGAATGGTACAACCTACTTCGATGCCGGAGCGCCTTTTGCGCCCATCAGGGATTGAAGCAAGGCGACCGTCTCCGGGAACGGTTCCGGAGCCGGGCCGCCGCGGGCGCCTCCGCGGACACCCTTCGCGAGATCGAGCGCCATTCTGCCGTCGGCATCCTTCGCCTGGAGATCGGCGCCGTGCTCGGCGAGAAACTTCACGAACGGCGTGAAGCCGTGCTCGGCCGCGCCGTGCAAAGCGGTTTCGCCCGGCACCGCAAACGCACTCGGCACCTGGCTGGAACGGCCGCCGCGGCCCGCACCGGCTGACGCGCGCTGAGCCGCGCTGTCCGTCGCCACACGACGCGGTTCAGTGAGCATGTGGGCATTGACGTTGGCGCCGGCGTCGACGAGAAGTTTCATCGTCGCAAGCACGCCTTCGTTCGTCCGGTTCCGGCCGCGCGTGACGCGCGTTCCAAATTCAACACCGGCCGCAGCCATCAGCGGCGTGACGCCTTCTTTACTCGGCAGATCGACCAGCGCGCCGTGCTGGAGTAGAAGTTCGACAAACTTGGCATCTCCGGCCCGTGCCGCGCGCAACAACGGGGTCGCGCCCTGAGCCAGAATCGAGTCGCCGCCGCGATCCTGAGGTACATCGCGGTACGGCGGCCGGCGCTTGAGCTGAATATTCGGATTCGCGCCGGCTTCAAGCAACATCCGGCCGACATCGACGGCGGTGAGCTTGTCTTCGCTCGGAATCACGGCCATCGCGCCGTTGCCCTTCATCGGAAGCGTGCTGACATCGGCGGCCATATAGACCGGCGAACGGCCGAAGAGATCCCACTTATCGAGGTCGGCGCCGCCCTTGATCATATACGCCGCAAACTCGAAATGAAGATTCAAGAGAGCCATGTTCATCGGCGTCACGCGATCGGGATCGTCGAGATCCGGATCGGCCTTCGCCGCGATCAAGGCTCGCGCACATTCGACGCAACCTTCGCGCGCTGCGTACAACAAAGGTGTAAAACCACCCTTGTTCATGTCCTTGGGGCGCGGCTCGGTGATGACCTTGCGTTCCCATTGGTGAACCACTCCGCGCGCATTCACGTCCGCACCATGTGACGCCAGCAGCTTGATCATCTCCGCCTGGCTCTGCGCCGCGGCCCACATGATCGCGGACTGTCCGCCCCACGTCTCTTTGGCATTAACGTCCGCTCCCGCATCCAGCAGCCGCTTAGCCGCGTCGACCTTTCCGGCGCGGGCGGCTTCCATCAACGGTGTTTCGCCGTCCGGGTTCTTTGTATTCGGATCGGCTCCGGCCTTCAACAACGCATCGATGACCGGCGTCGCACCGATAATTGAAGCTTCGGTGATCGCCGAGGTGCCGAACTGATTCATCAATTTGACGTTGGCGCCGGCCTTGATCAGCGCGCGCACGAGGTCGAGGTCGTTATTCGCGGCCGCGTACATGATCGCCGTTGTGCCGTCGGGGCCAACCGTGTTCGGATCGGCCTTCGCGGCTAGCAACTTCAAGGCCGCCGGCCGATCGCCGGACTCGGCAGCGTCCAGAAGCGAAGGCTTCGCCGCGGTCGCGGCCCTTCCCACGACAAAGGAGACGGAACACAAGAAGCACAAAAAGCACAAGAGAGCCATTCTTGTGCCTCTTGTGTTCCTTCCCTGTTTCCTCTGCATCTTAGACCTCCGAAAGAACCTTATCGCTGTCGCCGATCGACTTCACCGGGATATCGTTGCGGTCGAAGATCGTCAGCAACAGGTTGGCGTGCCGCGAATCCTGCGGATACTTCAGATGCTGGCCGCCTTTGATCTTGCCGTGCGCATGGCCGAGCAGAGCCGAGGGCAGCGGATCGTTGTTGTGGCGGTCGCTGTTGCTCATATTGCTGCCGAACAGGATCGTCGAGTGATCGAGAATAGTGCCGTCGCCTTCCTGTGCCGCCGCGATGTGCTTGATAAATCCGGCAAACACTTCGGTGTGGTACTTCTGGATCTGGACCAGCTTATCCATTTTTTGCGGATTGTTTCCGTGATGCGACAGAGGATGGAAACCCTCGGCGATGCCGAGGTTCGTGTAGGTGCGCATGCTGGCTTCGCGATCCATCGACATCGTGATGATGCGGGTAATGTCGGCCTGGAACGCGAGCGACATCAGATCGAACATCAGCTTGAAATGTTCGGTGATGTCGTTGGGCGTGCCGACCGGTGCATCGGGAATGTTCAGTGCCGCGGTGTCCTGTTTCTCCGCCATCTGGACGCGGCGCTCGATCTCGCGAACCGAATCAAGGTAGTCGCCCACCACAACGCGGTCACGCGCGCCGAGGCCGGCCTGCAATCGTTTGGCTTGCGCCTGCACACGGTCCAGAATGCTGTCGGTTTCGTGCAGAATTTCCGCGCGTTCTTTATCGGTGTCGCCCTGGCCGAATAGTTTCTGGAACACCGCGCGGGGATTGCCTTCCTGCGGCAGCGACTGCGTCGGCGTCCGCCAGGACAATCGGGCGCCTCCTTGAGCGGTCGTGAGTTCCAGCGACGGCAGCCGCGTATCCTGACCGACGTAGCGC
Organism: Terriglobia bacterium; assembly: GCA_036496425.1. Lineage (NCBI taxonomy): Bacteria > Pseudomonadati > Acidobacteriota > Terriglobia > Terriglobia bacterium. The sequence continues at coordinate 56,901 of DASXLG010000070.1, forward strand.
ACCAGCATCTGATCGGCGGTAACGCCGGCATCCTTACCGGCAACGCCCATATCCCAAGGCTTCACACAGCTTAACCACGTCTGCTCGATGTAGGCGTGGGGCTCCGGCGTTTCTCCCTGTTTGTTGCGCAAACCCGACACGATGGTCAGGTGCTGTCGATACGGCGCCAACGGCTCGAGAATCGGCGACATCTCGTAGGCCGTGCCGGTCTCCTTCGGCGACCAGTGATCCATGATTGCGCCGTGGGGAAATCCGATAAACGCGAACCGTTTCGGCGTTGAACCGGCGGCCGTGGCTGCCCACGCAGTGGCGGCAGGACTCATCGCATCCAGGAGCGGCAGCCCGATCGTGGCTCCGATGCCCTTCAATACCGTGCGTCTCGAAATATGCTTCTTGTCGATAAACATGACGTATCTCCCCTATCGAAGATTGCTTATTTGCTCGCTACCTTACTCGCAACTGCCGAGGTCTGAGGCACGCGGCGCATTCTGAACTGGTCGCTCCGGACGATCGCCTGAACGATCGTCGAGAATTTGTAGTTATCTTTGGACGCGTCGCGGACAATCCGCCGGACGGTCGGCATGTCGTAGTACTGGACGGTGCGCCCGCTTGCATACATCAACAAGCGTTCGGTAAACGTCTGCACAAACTGGTCGGGCCGCTTCAACAGCGCATTGCGCAGATCGTCGGGCCCTTTTAGCGGTGTACCGTCGGGCAACTGACCCGCGGAATCAATCACAGTTCCCGCATAACGATCGCGATCCCGCCACATGCCGGTCGCGTCGAAGTTTTCGAGCGCAAAGCCGAGCGGATCCATGATTGCATGACAGGATGAACAGGCCGCGCTCGACCGGTGCTTCGCCATCATCTCGCGGACGGTCAGCGCCTTCGTGGTGCCGATATCTTTTTCATCGAGCGTGGGGACGTTGGGCGGCGGGTTTGCAGGCGGCACACCTTCGATGTACTGAAGGATGAACTTGCCGCGCAAGACCGGCGAGGTTCGATTCGGATAAGCAGCCGCCATCAGCACGGCGCCTTTACCGAGCAGGCCCCAGCGCACGGAATCCTTCAATTCGACGCGCTGAAAACGATCGCCTTTGATGTCGGTAATCCCGTAGTGGAGTGCAAGATGCTCGTTCACGAAGGTGTGGCTTGCCTTCAACAAATCAACGACGCTGCGATCTTCCCTGAAGATGCTGTCGGAAAACAGTGTCAGTTCGGTCTTGAAATCCTGACGCGGATCGGCCCGGCCGGAGGCATATGGAAAGACATTCTGGTCCGGAACGATCTCGTCCAGACGCTTCATCTCGAGCCATTGTTGTACAAAATTGCTGGCCAGCGTCTCGGAACGCGGATCGGCCAGCATCCGTTTGACCTGCTTGTCGAGCGTGGCCGGATCGCTGAGTTTGTTCTTCACCGCAAGGTCCAGCAGTTCGTCATCGGGAATCGTATTCCAAAGGAAGAACGATAGCTTCGACGCGAGTTCGAGATCGTCAACCTTATAAGTCTCACCCGCCCGCACGGCTGCGGGTATGCGTTCCGCGCGATACAGGAAGAAGGGACTCGCAAGAACGCCGGTAATTGCGGTCCGGATACCGTTCTCGAAGTTGCCACCCTTTACGCCGTCCTGGTAATACTGAAGAATCTCAGTCACATCTTCATCGGTAACCGGCCGCCGGTATGCGCGCTTCGCGAGAGATGCAATGATCTGTCTGGCGCAGGCCGCCTGGACGTCCGGCTTGGCGTCATTCGCCGGATGGCAGATGAAGATGCGGTCGCGGCTGGGAGTCGCTCCAACGCCTTTGGCGTTGTACGGCCCAAGCAGTTGGAACGAGTTCACGCGGTACATCCGATCCTGCCCGCCGCCGGGTACGAACATCTGCAACCGGTCGTCGGACTCGGCAAACGTCTTCCGTTTGAATGCCACGCCGATCTTGTGCGGCCCCGCAGGCGCGGTGAATCGGATATTCTTCAGGCGTGCATTGACGCGGTCGAGCGCTCCGCTCTGCACCTGATCGTAGGCCTTCATGTCTTCTTCGCCGCCGATCACCGTCTGGTAAACCTGCTTGTTGTCGAGCGTGACCACCAGCGGATTCTCGTACTCCATGCCGTTGCCCCAGATATGGGTAGCCATGTCCGCAATGTTGATCACGTATTCGCCGTCGGAGGGCAGATCCACATTTGCCAGAATGCCGCCGCGCGTACCGAGCGGCAGCCCCGCCACGTGCGTGTATTGCGTGCCGGAGGTTGCGCGGAACGTCCAGCCCGAAGGCCTTGCGTCCGGCCGCCCCATCGCTTCCACCGCTACGGAGCGCGCTGCGCTGACGTACTGTTCGATGAACGATGGAGAGACCTGCAATGCGGTCGCAATGTTGTCGAAGCCTTCGGCGGTGTCATCCTGCGGCAGGAGTGCGTTACCGTCGACATCGACAGCCAGCAGATCCCGTACGGCATTGGCGTATTCCTTGCGGTTGAGGCGGTGCAGCACGATCTGATCGGGAATATGCATCTGACCTTCGGCATGGTCGAGAGAAGTCTCGAGCCATCCCACCAGCGAATCGACGGCCGCGGCGTCCGGCTGCTTCGAGCCCGGCGGAGGCATGACGCGGCCACGCAGCTTGCGTACAGCTTTCTCGAACAGTTCCGGATGCTGAGTAACACTCGCCGCCGTAATCCCTTCGAAGCTGACGCCGCCCGTCTTCGCGCGGTCGTTATGGCAACCGGCGCAGTACGTTTGGATGGTCGCGAGTTGCGCGTCGCCGGCCGCAGCTTGAGCCGCGGATTGCGCGGGCGAGGCAGTGAACACGCCGGCCGCGGACGCGATGAGAATTCCGGCCAGCGCAATGGCAACCGTCGGTGCGATTCGATTCTTTGTCATATTAAGGTTAGGCATCGGGTGACAAATAAGCCCACAGACTCTCGAACGCCCGGCGAACGAATTCATCGGGGTTCCCCATCTGAGCATCAAATTCCTTCGTTGGCTTCGCCGCCACGGCTTCGCCTGGGCCGCGCCCACGATTCAACAGCTGACTGAGGCGGCCGTATATCGTGCTGTACATCTCGGCCTGCTTCTTGAGGTCTTCGAGGCTCAGCACGGGACCGCGGGCAGGAACGATTTTGGTGTCGGCATTAGCCAGGGTTTGCAGGCGTTCGATGCCGCCCACGATGCCGCCGATCCATCCGCCGGTCCAATAATCGATCTCCGGCCAGCCCTCGCCTGTCGCCACATCCCCTATTGCCAACACATTCTGCTTCGGGAAATAAACGTACATGTCGCCGTCGGTGTGCGCCGCGTCGGGAACGTAGCCATAGCGGACGCCGGAATCGAGGCTGCCGGTCGTATAGAAAGTCTTGTTTGGCTGCGCCACCTTCGGGAACTTCTTGAACTGCCGCCCGTTCCACGGCCAGGTGATGTTCTGCGTCAGCCAGAGCCGCGTGTTCTCGTGGGCAATGATCGTGGCGCCGGCCTTGCCGAGCCGCTCATTCGAGCCGGTCTGCTCAGGGTGCCAGTGCGTATTAAATAAGGTGTGGATTTTGCCGGCGCCGGGCAGCGCGGCCACGGCTTTCATGATCGCATCCGAACCGGCCGTGGAGCCGCCGTCGACAAGCAGAACGCCATCGGCTCCCGTCTGGGCGATGACATTGGCTTGTCCGGGGATCCGCAAAACGAACAAATCGTCGCTTAATTTCAGCGGTCCCGGGTCTTGAGCAAGCCCGCGCAGGACCGGTGCGCCCAGAACGATTCCGGCCGCACCTCCGATCGCTGCTTTCAGTATTTCCCGGCGTGAATGATGACAGCTGACCTTCTCCTGATCCATCTCGGTTTCGTCCTGTCTGGTATTAGGTAACCTTATATCAGGATTCGGGTTAGAAGAACATCAAATTAAAGGCCGGAAAGGATGCTTTCACCTCCGCTGATGGTGCACTGGCCCGCTGACGGCTCGACCTGAAGCTTGTCCACGACGCCGTTTTTGACGATCATCGCGAAGCGCTGTCCGCGCGTCCCCATGCCGAAGCCGGAAGCGTCCAATTCGAGACCCAGGGCCTTGGTGTATGCCGCGTTACCATCGGCCAGCATCAGAACCTTGCCGTCGGCGCCCGCGCCCTTCCCCCAGGCATCCATCACGAACACGTCATTCACCGCCAGGCACGCAATTGTGTCCACACCCTTGGTTTTGATTGCCGGCGCATTCTGTACAAACCCGGGCAGGTGTGTCTTCGAACAGGTGGGCGTGAATGCGCCCGGCACCGAAAATAAAACGACGGTTTTGCCATTGAACAAATCGTCCGTCGAAATCGATCCCGGGCCTGCGGTGTTCATAACTCCGAAACTGCCGGATGGAACCTTGTCACCAACTTTAATTGCCATATCTATCCTCCCTAAATGACTTAATGAATTTGCGCAAACATCATATGGTACAGTTTGCCGCGAAATGTTCAACATCAGATCCATCGATCATCTCGTCCTTCGCGTCGTGGATCTGGAGAGGATGCTCGATTTCTACGTCAACGTGATCGGTTGTTCGACAGAAAAGATCCAGGAAGAACTCGGCCTGTATCAGCTTCGGGCAGGCAACTCTCTGATCGATTTCATTCCCGTCGACGGCCCGCTGGGTAAGGCCGGCGGAGCCGCACCCGGTCCCGAAGGACGAAACCTCGATCACTTTTGCCTCCGCATCGAACCATTTGATGGAGACGAGATTCTAAAGTACCTGCGCGGCAAAGGAATCGATCCAGGAAAGGTAGAGTCCCGCTATGGCGCCGACGGCGACGGCCCATCCGTTTACGTGAGCGATCCGGAAGGCAACGTCGTCGAGTTGAAGGGACCACCGTTTTAGCCACAAATTACGCCAATTAATTCGCGTAATTTGCGCAATTTGCGGCTATCCTGACTTGCATTGTGAAAGCGTTCCTTATATTGGCCGCTCTGCTGCTGCCGATTGCAGCCCAGCAAACGACTCTCGACAAGACGATCGAGGGCCAGCTCAAGCGGGTGTTCCCTTCCGCCACGTCGTTTTCGGCGAAGCAGACCAGTCCGGTTCCTCACTACGTCGCATACACCGGGAATCCCGGCTCACAAACCGTCGCGGGCTACGTTTTCTGGACCACCGAGTTGGAACCGCTCGAACGCGGATATGATGGCCCGATCAAGATCCTGGTGGGCCTGGACAATACAGCGCACCTGACCGGGGTTTTTGTCGCCGAACACCACGAGCCTTACGGCTATTTTTCCGTCGAACCTCCGGAGTTCGCCCGGCAATTTGTAGGCAAAGACATACGGGATCCGTTCAAAGTGGGCGCCGACGTCGCGGCCGTCTCGCGCGCTTCGATTTCCATCAACAGCTCGTCCCGCGCCATTCGAAACGGCGCGCGTCGCGTTGCTCGAGCACTCTTGACACCCCCGGGGACAGGCAAGTGAAGTCTGCCGCGGCGCGGTTCCTCTTGATTGCTGCTTTGCTGATGGCAATGACTCCTCGTCTTATCGCGGCGCAGCAATGGAATTTCTCCGATGACGATGCCGCGCCGACCTGGATGGACGACCTCAAAGCTCAGGCCGTGGATCTGACGCTGTTCACGGCATTCGCGGCGCTGGCGCTGACCAGCTTTTTCAGGAAGAGCGAAAAGCTGAAGTGGATCACGATGGGCATCGCCGTGATCTACCTGGGTTTCTTTCGAAGCCAACTGATCACCGTCGTCAACATCTTCGGACTTACGGTGTGGAACCTGCCGGACTTCAGACACAACCTGACCTGGTACCTGTTCGCTAGCTTCACCCTTGTGACGACGGTCCTGTGGGGACGGGTGTACTGCGGGCGGGTCTGCGCATTCGGCGCCATGACGCAGCTCATGGATAAGGTCGTTCCGCAAAAACTGCGCATCGAATTACCGAGGGCGCTCGAGCAGCGCGCGAATTACATCAAGTACGGCCTGCTCGGAAGCACGGTGCTGTATTTCCTGATCACGCGGGATATCTCGATCTACAGATACGTCGAACCGTTCTGGATGTTCTCGCTCCAGGCTCGCGTGGGAATGTGGGTAGGGCTGGCTGTACTCTTGACCGCAACCGTATTCGTGAGGAATCTGTACTGCCGGTTTCTCTGCCCGGTCGGAGCATTTCTCGGGCTCGTTTCCAACCTGACGGTTTTCCGCATCAAGCGCTGGGGGGAATGCAACTCCTGCAAGATCTGCGAAAAGACCTGCGAATGGGGCGCGATCCGCGGCCCGAAGATTGTCGCCAGCGAATGCGTCCGCTGTGACGATTGCGAACGGCTGTATATGGATGAGGCGAAGTGCCCGCACTGGCTGATATTGAAGAGGAAGGCCGCGAAAGTGGCTTCGCAGCATTAATTTGATTGGCGTGGTTGAACATGGTGTGTGAGCGACCCCCTGCCGCCGCTTCGCGGCGGCAGGGGGTCGCTCACACACCATGTTTATTTCTCCTCCCCGCTCTTCAGCACCTCGCACTCTCCGTAGTACTGTTCCGGACTCGAGGTAAATCCCGGCAGCGAGATGTCGGTGTACTCATGCCGCGAATGCATGGCCTTGAGCTTTCCACCCGCCGTCTTTTTCTCCAGAACCGTGGTGATGTAAAGCTGCCCGTCGAGAAACGATTGAATGAAGTGCAGGTAGCCGTTCGCATAGCGCACCACGATGTCGTACTCTCCCAGACCGCTCTGGAGAGCGGCGGTTCCTCCTTCGGCGTCGATCGCATCGAACTGCAAAACAAGGCTCGCCGGTTGTACTTTGGCCTCAGGTTTCTCACGTCCCCAGGTTCCGACAGCCATCAGCGGAAACGTGCACTTGATGCTTTTGACACCGGCCAATAACGGCTTCTCGGTCTGCGCACCAGAGGAACGGTACGGCACCAGCAACAAGACTGCACAGATTATGAAGAGGACCACCGTGCGGTTCAGGAACATGAATACTCCTTTATTACGGCTGCGCGCTATCGCGCTTGCGCTTCGCCTATTACGGCTGCGCGCTATCGCGCTTGCGCTTCGCCTATTATGGCGCGTCGGTCGGCTTGGCGAGCATTGTCAGGCGCCCTTTGATGCCCGGGGATACCAGCACTTCGTTTTTCGAACTGACGATCACGGCATCCACGCCGGGCGTCCGTTGGACCAGCGCCATGCCGGCCTCGGGGCCGAGAATGAAAACACCCTTCGATAACCCGTCGGCCATTGTCGCGCTGTTGGCAACAATCGTCACGCTGCGGCAGCCCATCGCGGGCTCACCTGTCGCCGGATCGATGATGTGATGATACCGCCGGCCGTTCCGGACAAATGACCGCGCATAATCGCCGGACGTGCTGAACGTGCTGTCGGACAAGTCGATCTGCGCGAAGATCTGATTCTGCGGGCCGCGCGGGTCCTGGATGCCGAGCCGCCACATGTGGTTGTCTTCAAGACCCGCAGCATACATGTCGCCGCCGAACTGCACGATGAAGTCGTGGAATCCCCGGCGTTTGAGAATGTCGCTGGCGCGATCGACGGCATACCCTTTTCCGATTCCGCCGAGGTTCACGGTCATTCCCTTCCCCTCGATGAACGCCGTTCCGGCGGCATCGTCAACCACGACCTTCCGGTAGTCGATGAGTTTTCGCTTGCGCGCGATTTCTGCAGGAGCCGGAATCGTATCGTCCTTGTTCTGGTAATCGAATTTCCAGAGGTCCGACAAGGCGCCCCACGTGATATCGAATTTTCCCTCTGTCAACTCGCTGAGTTGATGCGCCGACCGCAGCACCTCGCGGAGCTCGGGCGCCACGCGGACGGGGTGCAACCCGGCGGCCGCGTTCAATTGTTCGACGTCGCTGGTTTTCAGCCAGTTGCTCAGCAGTCCTTCGAGCCGGTTCATTTCGTTGAACACGGCTTCGAAGGCGGCATTGGCGCCGGCTTCATCCGCGGTCCAGGCCTGAAGGTGAAGCTCTGTTCCCATCGAGGCGAAGGTTCGCTCGACGAGGTGCGCGGCGGGTTTTGGAGGTGATGGTGTCTTCGTGCAGGCGGCAAGAAGAAACAGGAAAGCCAGCCGCAGATTACGCGGATGACGCAGATGGGGCGCCACCAGGTTCATTTAATGCGCCCCATCTGCGTCATCCGCGTAATATGCGGCTGGCCTTACAAACTCAGGCGGCCGGTGCTGTGTCCGATCTGTTCCAGTTCAACGTTCGCCAGGTCCGCCACGGCAAGCAGCAGATTTGCGGTAGGCTCTTTGTTTTCGACGGCAATATGCCGATTCCCTTTCAGCCGGCCGTTCGCTCCGCCGATCAGGGCAGCCGGAGGCGTGTTGCGATCATGCGCGTTGCCGTTGCTCATACCGCTGCCGAAGTAAATGACGGCGCGATCGAGCAGGTTGCCGTCGCCATCCGGAGTCGCTTGCAGCTTAGCGATGAACTCCGCGAGTTTCTGCGCGTGATAGGTGGTGATTCTCGCGTACTTCTCGATGTTTTCCGGCTTGTCTCCGTGATGCGAGACCGGATGATGCGGCTCGGGAATGCCGATATGAGCGTAACTGCGGCTGCTTCCCTCATGGCCGACCATAAAGGTAAAGACGCGCGAAATGTCGCCTTGAAACGCGAGGCGCATCAGGTCATAGGTCACCGTCATGTGCTCGTCGAAGGTGTCCGGAATTCCGAGCGGCGCCGCTGCGCCCTCTGGAACCGCGGCGGCGCGAGCTTCCATGCGATCGAGTTGCTGTTCGACGTCGCGGATATTGGACAGGTACTGCTCCAGGATGGCATTGTCCGCCGGCCCGAGTTTCTTCCGCATGGCGGCGGTTTCGCTGGCGATCGAATCCAGCATGCTCAGTTTCTCTTTCAGGTTCGCCAGCCGCTTGCGCGAAGAACCGGCTTCGCCGAACATACGCTCGAACGTGACGCGCGGATTGATATCCATCGGCAGCGGGCTCGTATCGTCGCGCCAGGAGACGGCGTTGAAGAAGACGCAGGGATAGCCATCGCAGGCGCCGGCCGACGTGCCCATGTCTTCCGTGCCGACCTGCAGCGAGCGCATCGGCGTATCGTCGGCAATTCCATCGGCAATGAATTGATCGACGGTCTTCTTGGACCGGATCACGGTGTACTCGGCCTGCTTCGTCAGCGGACCGACTCCGTTCAACCATGCCGCGCTGGCTCCCATGTGGACGCCGCCATTCTCGGGATTGCCGTCGGGCGCCTTCATCTTGCTCACAGTGACCACATAGTTCCGATAGGGCTCGAGCGGCTTCATGATCGGCTTGAACTCGAAGTCGCTGCCGACCTTGTCCGGATGCCACAACTGCGGATAGATCCCGTTCGGCACGTAAACCGCGCCAAAGCGGAACGGCCGCACTCTGGACTGAGCGGATAGCGCAGGTGTCATGGCGTCAAGAAAAGGCAGAGCGACCGCTGTCCCGAAGGCGCCGCGAAGGAAGGTACGGCGGTCGATATGTTTCTTTGTGATGATCATAGGGATGGCTCCTGTTTCCAACTGGACTCTATTGGATTTAATTCGCATTTTCATCCGTTTTCACCCTCATCTGGAACGGAGAGCTCTGGATGATTCCCAGAATAATGGATTGCATCGGATAGCTATTCTTTGCGGCGCTTCTCATGATGCTCCGCACCACCGGCATATCGACCGGCTCGAGCCCGCGGCCCAGCGCATAGATCATCAGCTTTTCCGTTACCGTTCCGACGAACACTTCCGGACGCGCCAGGATCGCTTTGCGCAGCGCCACCGGTCCATCGACAGGAGTGCCGTCGGCAAGCACGCCGGCAGAATCGATTTTCAGGCCGTCTTTTGTGGCGGTCTCCCACTTTCCGACCGCGTTGAAGTTCTCCAGCGCAAACCCGACCGGATCGATATTGCGATGACACGCGCCGCACACTGGATTCGCGCGGTGCAGCTCGAGCTGCTGGCGAACCGTGGTCGGGCGGTCCTTGGCTGCGCTCGCTTCGAGCGCCGGCACGTTGGGCGGCGGAGGCAGCGGAGGCGTATTCAGGAAATTCGAAATGATGAACTTCCCGCGCAGAACCGGCGACGTACGATTCGCGGCCGAGGTCAATGCCAGGAGACTGCCCTGTCCGAGCAGGCCGCGGCGGTTGGGATCGGTCAAGGTCACACGGCGGAAGCGCGAGCCGTACACGTTCGGGATTCCGTAGTGGCGCGCGAGCCGCTCGTTTACGAATGTGTAGTCGGCATCCAGCAGATCGAGCACGCTGTGGTTTTCGCGCACGATGCTGGTAAAGAATAATTCCGTTTCGCGCCGGAACGCCTGGCGGACGTTGTCGTCGAAATCCGGAAACATCAACAGGTCGGGAGTCACCTTGTCCAGATTGCGAAGCTGCAGCCACTGCCCGGCGAAGCCGGTCATCAGGCTGTCCGCGCGCTCGTCCGCAATCATGCGATGGACCTGCGCTTCAAGAACACGCGGGTCGTGCAGGCGGCCGGCGGCGGCCAGGTTCAGGAGTTCGTCGTCCGGGAAGCTGCTCCACAGGAAAAAGGAAAGCCGCGATGCCAGTTCGATATCGGTGATGCGATGCGGCGCGCCCGGCAGCAGCGCGGCCGGATCTTCTTCCGAACGGAAGACGAAGGCCGGGCTCGCCAGAATCCGGGCAAGTCCCGCGCGAATGCCGGCGTCGAAGTCGCCGCCGTTCTTGCGAGCGTTGCTGTAGAAATCCATCGGCGCCTTCACATCGGCCGGCGTGACCGGCCGGCGGAATGCACGGCGCGCCACGGTCGATAGAATGGTATTGGCGCAGGCGGCCTCTTTAACGGTTGCCGACGGCTTGCAGACGAACAGCCGTTTGCGCGAAGGCGTGTCGCTGACGCCGGTAACGTTGTACGGCCCCTGAATGTTTCCGGTGCGCAGTCTCGGAATGCCCGAAGGATTGTGCGCTTCGAGGCTGTCCCGCAGCACCGGCTGCCACACGTTCTGCTCCTGCGCCGGACGCTCGATGAATGTAAATCCAATCTCGTGGGAACCGGCGGTCACCGCGAGGCGCGGCGAAATCATCCGCCTATTGATCTCTTCGCGCGAAATCACGATATTCTTCGAGCTCGACTCGTGGTCGTCCTTGCCGCCGATCGGCACGGTGAAAACCTGCTCTCCATCGACAGTGACGATGAACTGATGCGGCGTCTCCTGGCCTTCGACTCCGACATAGCCTTCGGCCACCGTATCCAGCAGCCGGCCGTAGAACACATATTCGCCATCCGCCGGGAAATCATAATGAACCAGCATGCCGCCCCGCGTACCGAGCGGCAGTCCCTCGATGTGCTGGCCCTGCGTTACCGTGGTCGGGAGCGTGAACGACGCCGTTCCCGGATCGGCTTCGGCATCGCCGACCGCCTTTTCGCTGATCTCCAGCGCGGCGCTGAGGTAGCGCTCCAGCAGAAGAGGCGAGGTCGGCAGCGCTGTCGCGATATTGTCGAACCCGAAATCGCCACCGTCGCTCGGCAGATACTCGGCGGCATCTATTTTGATATCGAGAAGATCGCGAATGGCGTTCGCGTATTCGGTCCGGTTCAGACGATGCAGGACATACCGTCCCGGATTGCTGTTCTTGGCGGCGGCCGCATCGAGGCTGGTGATCAGCGTGGAACGAAAATTATTCAGTTCGCCGGTTCCGGGAGTCGGAGAATTTCGCGGAGGCATCGAGCCGACGCCGAGTTTCTTGACGACCCGTTCCCAGACCGCCGCATCGGCGCCCGGATCTTTGAGGTTCGCCTTGTCCAGAATGAGCGGCGCGCCGGCCGGCGTCTTCGATTTCTCGTTGTGGCAGGTGACGCAGTACTTGTTCACCATCTCCTGATACGCGGCGGGATCCTTTGCTTGAGCCAAACCGGAGGTCGCCAGAGCAAGAGCGGCGAAGGCGAAGAGAAGAAAGGCGCAACTCAATCGTCGTGAGCGACATTCCCCGCCTTTCCAAGGCGGGGTGGCTGCGCCATCAGTAAATATCCCCAGTCCTTGATCGGCGCAGACGGGGCGGTTGGTAACTTCCGACAAAATAAGGTGCGCTTCGCGGCAATTGTCAGGTGGCTTCGCGACATTACTAACCACCCCTACCCCTCCTTGAAAAGGAGGGGAATGCTGCTCCCGCTTTCTCATTGCGCCTCTCCAGCAGCAGGCGCAGCCGCAGCAGGCGGCAATCCCATCAATTGCCGCAAAAGTTTCGCGACATCCTGAGACGAAGCCGCTCCACGTCCGCCACGGCCGCGTGCTGCTCCAGCTGCGGGCGGCGCAGTTCCGCGTTCTCCCGCGTCCTTGGCTGCCGGTTTTTTCCCTTCCACAACATCGAGGGCGGTCAGACCGTCCTTGTTCGTGGCTTTGAAATCCACGCCCGCATTGGCAAGCGCGTGGATCATATCGAGATTCCCCACTTGCGCGGCCATCTGCAGCATCGGCGTTCCGTCGGGCCCCTTCGCGTTCGGATTGGCCCCCGCTTTAACGAGCAATGCAAAAGCCTCTTCCGGCTTGCGGCTTCCGGGTTCACGGTACGGTACCGTACCGGAGCGGATGTATCCCGGTCCGCCCGTCATCGCGGGGCCGCGGCCGCCCGTCATCGTGACCATGGCTGGTGTCTTACCGGCGTTCGGATTGCCGCGCTGCCCGCGACCGCCTGCGGCCGCCGCGTCGGCAGGCGGCGCGTCTTTGGGTGGCGCGGGAGGAACCGGGATGATTCTGTCGATATCGATGCCGTGCGCGATCATGACCTTCAAGGTCTCGACGTCCGACTCGACCGCAGCGCGCAAAAACGGCGAATTGTCGAAACGGTCGGTGTTGGGCATCGACGTCGAATGAAACTGGCCTGCGAATGGTTTGTACGGATCGGCGCCGCGCTCGAGCAGGAGCTTCACGAGATCCAATGCGGTCAACGTGTTCGGATGGTTCGGCCGCAGCCTGGAGCCGTCGAAGGCAAACTGGTCGGTGGTGGAATCGCGCATCTCAACGGCTGTGTAGAGCGAGCCGTCGTTGACATCTGCGCCAAAATCCCAGAGCTCCTTCGCGAGATCGAAGCGGTCATTATAGATAGCGATCATCGCGGCGGAGGCGCCGTCACCGTTCTTCAGGTTGAGATCCGCTCCGGCCTGGACAAGCCGCCCGACGACATCTTCATATCCGTTGCGCGCGGCCCACATCAGAGCGGTGAAACCACCGGTGGGATGGTCGGCATTCTTACGTTCGGTGAGCGAGTTCACGTGCGCCTGGAGATTCGGATCGGCGCCGGCTTTGAGCAGCGTGTCGACCACATCGAGGTGATCTTCGGCGGCCGCCCACATCAATGCCGTCTCATGTTGATAGGAATCGGCCGCATTGACATCCACGCCGTGCTCGAGAAACAGGCGGACGGCGGGAACGCTGCCGGCCCGGGCGGAAGCCATCAAGGTGGTCTCGCCTTCCGGATGGGTGCGCTTCGGATCGGCTCCGGCCTTCAGAAACAGTTCGGCCATTTCGGCGTCGCCGGTGCGGCTGGCTTCGAGCAAAGGCGTGATGCCGTAATGGTTCGGGAGATCCGGCTTCGCTCCAGCCTTCAGGAGAAGGCCGGCCATCTCCAGGTCGGAGTTGTGAGCCGCCCAGAGCAGCGGCGTCGAGCCGTCGCCCGAGGTCGCGTTCAGATCCGCATGGGAGGCGATCAGCTTCCGAACAGCCGCAAGATCATCGGATTTCGCAGCATTTGTAATCGAACTGTCCCCGGCGCCGAGGATCACACCAGCCAGCACGGACGCCGAAAAGAGCGCAGCAAGCAAACCCGCAACACGAACCATCGAGCACCTCGAAGTCCTGTAAGTGGTTCTTTTTACTGGCAACATGATAATCCCGAAGCTCAAATAGACACATCAGAAAAAAGCGCAGATTCAACTGGAGAGACCGCAACCAAACTTTTTTAGCCGCAGATGACGCGGATGACGCAGATGGGGGCGCATCATGAAGTTGGTTTTTGCGCCCCCATCTGCGTCATCCGCGTCATCTGCGGCTAAAACCTTTCTCAGGCAGCGCGGGCGGCAGCAGTTCTTTCCGTTTTCCGTGCGCCGCCCAAAAGAGGCAGGACAAATAGATTCGCGAGAATGTCGATGATCGTGCCGAACACCACGACCAGTCCGAAGCGCTGCGTGGGCGGGAAATCGGAAAGGGCGAATATGGCAAAACCCGCGGCGATGATGACGTCCGAATAGACGATTCCGCGCCACTGCTCCTGGCGTCCGGCGACCCATGCCAGCCAGCCCTTCTTCCCATCCCGCTGGGCGCGGCGCACCGCGAAAACCAGGTGGACCATCGAGTCGATCGCCATCCCGATGCAGACATTCGTCGCGGGAGCGGAAATAATATCCACCGGCACATGCAGGAGTCCGACGCCGCCGAGCATACAAAGCGGCACAAGGCCGAGGCTCAGGATCATCGCTGCGGCGACGCGGAGGCTGCGGCCCACGATGAACGCAATGATCGTGAACAAACCGAACAGCCCAAACAAGCCGGTGACGAGGCTCGACGCCACCATCCGGGAGAGCTCGCCTTCCAGCCGATAGGTGTTTCCCACCAGAACCGGCTTGAAGCCTGCACGACGCACCACCGCACGCAGGTCGTTGATGACCTCCACCCTGGGCTTCGTCCGGCCGCGTTCTTCCATCCTCAAATAAAATGCGGCGCGCATCCTGTCGTGCGTCACAAACATGTCCGCCACACTTTCGTGTTTCGGCTCTTCCAGCTTTTTCAGGATGTGCTCCTCGGAAAACAGGAATGCAAGCGGATGCCGCTTCGCTTCGCCAACCAGCACCGGTAGAGATAGCGACGTGCCGACACCTTTGTGTTCTTCAAGAGCGCTTTGCAAATCCCACAGCTTCTCGTAGGTTTCCTTTTTATTCAGCGGACTGCCGTCCGCGGATGCAACAACCAGCGTCAGCGGGTTGGAGCCGCCATTGCGGTCCACATATTCCAGGCCGGTGCGCGGCTCCCGGTTCGGCTTGAAATAGTCGAGCAGGCTGGGATCGGTATCGAGGCGCATTATACCTGTACCCAGAACCATACTTGCGAGTACAACCGCAATGGATAACGGCACGAACCGCCGCTGCCAGAAGCGCGGCGGTTGAGCGGCATTATCGGCCTGCCCGGCGGGCGGTTCCGCCCAGTTCAAGAACGCCGGATACATCGCATAGGCGCAGGCCATCGCGATTACAGTTCCGAGAATTCCGCCAAATCCGAGCTCACGTAACGGCTTGGCCTGCACGAATAACAAACTGCCGAAACCGAGCCCGGCGCAGACCATCGACCAGAACGAGGCCGGAAATGTCATTCGTCTCGCCTCTCCGCCTAGATTCGCCGTTCTCTTTCCCTGCCCGGCCGCCAGCGTCCGCCAGTTGAATGTCATGTAGACGAGATGGGAAAGCGCGACGACAAACACGATCGTGCTGAGATTTGCCGTCAGGACGCCGATTTTCCTCCCGAAGACGGATTGCAGGAGCAAGGTCACGAGGACGGCGCTCGAACAGGTGGCGAACATTCCGATCACGAGCCGCGTCGAGCGGAAGATAATTCCCATCGTGAGGCCGAAGAGAATAACGGCGGTCAGCGTGAAGTAGCGGAAATCGTGTTCCAGGCTTCGCCGGATCAGTTCGACAATGTAAGGCGCGCCCGCAATGTGGATCCGAAAGTCTTTCGCATCATAGCTGCGCACGACGTTCTCTATTGAGAGAATCAGCGGCTCGCTGTCTTTGCCTTGCACAAACACCACGATATTGCTGGATTTGTTGTTATCGGCGATCAGCAGCCGGTGCCAGAACGGGCTTTTCTCCGCTTCCTCAAAATTCTTCGGGCCGTCAGTAAGACTGTGAGCCGACGATACGGAGCGGATGGATTTGATTTTCTCGGTGAGCCGAGCGATCCGTTCCAGATATCGCGGTGAAGAGATGTCGGGTGCGCCTACGCTGATGATGAGTTGCTCGCCCGATGGAAAGAGCTGGTCGATTTTCCTGGATTCCTGAAACTGCGGGTCACTGGTCGAGAAGAAGAAATTCCCGTCCACGTGAGGTTTCAGATCGACGAACACGGCAACGAGGCCAAACAACACGATGGTCAGCCCGATCATCAACCAGTGCGCGGCATGGCGTACGCCGGTTCTGCGCTGCATTCAGAGATTCGCCCCTCTGATATTGAGGCACACCATCGGCCAAAGCCCGGGATCGGCCGGAAACCGTCGTGCGCACAGTTACTTGTCCCAATGCAAATTGTTCGAAATGAAGTCCCGAGGACGATTCAAAAAGCCTCGACCGGGAAGTTTTTCTGTTTTAGTGCAGATTAATTTCGTGAGCTCTCACGGGGGTGGATGTTCCTATTGCGGAAGCCGGTCAAACAGTCGGGAAACCTCGAGGTGAAATCCAGATAAAACCGATCCTCCGTCCAGTGTGTCGGTTTCGCGGAGCACGCGAGCCGGGTGTTCTGAAAAGTGTTCGAAAACGGCGATTGTCCGGGCTACCGGATCGACGATCCAGGCCAGCTTCGTGCCGGATTCGAAATACTCCTTCAGTTTTTGCCGTATCTCCGCGGTTGTATTCGTTTCACTGAGGACTTCAACCGCCAAAGTTGGAGGCAGGGTGGGAATAGGGTCGCGAGGCAACACGCCGCCGGGTAAGTCATGGACACTGACAAAAGCCACGTCCGGCACGCGCACGCGTCCGGATATCATTCGAATCATCCCGTCTGCGCCGCTCACATATCCCAAATTGCGCGATCCGATGAATACATTCAGTTCAGTAAGCAGCCAACCCGCGATCAGCGATTCCAAATACCCCGCAGGCTTCTCCACCAGCGTCCCGTCGATCAATTCGCACAGCCGCTTGTCTCGCTCTACGAAAGCTTGAAGATCCGCTTCGGTCGCCGTTCCAGGCGCGGGATCCATAATGATTCGTTCGAGAGGAATGTCGCCGAGCTGGTGCAACCAGTCCGCCGCATTGTCATACCTGACGTGGGCCATTGACTCCATTATATCTGGATATCTGGGGAATTCCGGGGACAGACACCGAATTCAACGGAAACCCGGAATTCGGTGTCTGTCCCCAGAACTCCCACAAAATCTCTCGGCTTGGAACGTAGAAAATCGGCAAAAGCGCGACAAACGCGACCGCTTTGTCGCGGTTAAGCGTGGATTTTCCCTTAGTTGCCTATGGATGTTGCTGAAACATGCCATCTATGTGGTCGCCCTGCGGAATTCCCAATAAAAGCCAAGCGCGAATGCGGCGATCGCGACAAGCCAAAACAACCAACTGCCAACAAGCGTTCGCAGATCAAATCCAACCTCGACACCGGCAGGCTGCGGATGTCTCCGCATAAACAGAGTGGTCGCGCAGATCACGTATCCGATTGTTGCAAGGATGAAGGTGACGATACCAACCAATGTGGATTTGATATAGCC
>DASXLG010000071.1 GCA_036496425.1 Terriglobia bacterium
CCCCCCCCCCCCTCTTTTCTAGAAACTCAAGCGGACCGAGGCTTTGAAGAAACGTCTCTGAGTGCCTTTATCCTGGATCGATCCGAACGGCGTCGCTCCGTTGGTGTTGAGAAAAGGAGTGGACGGCGTCGGATGGTTCAAGACGTCGGTGGAGTCCATTCGGATTTGCAGCGACTTCGACTCGGTGAGCCGGACCGATTTGAGCAGGGACGCATCGAACGACCAGTAACCCGGGAGGGTTAACGATGCGAGGCCCAACCCGCCGCGCTTTCCCGGTAGCGGATTCTGCAGCACGATGTTTCCGTTACTGTCGGCGATGGCCTGGAGCGTGCAGAAGCTTGCCAGTTGTGTAGCAACTGCCGAGCATTGCGGATCTTTCGTTCTGGTGAACGAACCAAAGTAGGACCCGAAATTGTGGTCCGCGGGGTTTGAGACGCTCACCCAATTCACCTTGCCATCTCTCGGGAACTTCCCGACGATATCCGGAACCGCGTTACCGTACAGGCCTGTCTGGCTGGCAAGGCCGCTTGAG
Organism: Terriglobia bacterium; assembly: GCA_036496425.1. Classification (NCBI taxonomy): domain Bacteria; kingdom Pseudomonadati; phylum Acidobacteriota; class Terriglobia; species Terriglobia bacterium. The sequence continues at coordinate 533 of DASXLG010000071.1, forward strand.
GCGTTCACGTAGGTCGCCGAGGTGCTGGCAGGTTGTCCCGAACTGAGATTCACAACGGAACTGGCCTGCCACCCTGCGATGACGCGCGCCAGCACACCGTGGCTGCTTCCCATCAGCAACTTGCCCGGCCCGATCGGCAATTCGAAAGTTCCGTAACCTTTGAAATCGTGGGTCGCGTTACCCGGACTAAGTTGGTAGTCCTTATTACGTTCCACCGGATTCGTGTAGCTTTGGGCGGTAGTCAATCCATTTCCCGCGGCGAATGAAACCAAAGGAGTCTGCATCGATTTGGAGAAGATGTAGGTGGCCTGGAAAGTCATTCCATGTGTCGGCCGCAAGGTGCCCTGCAGTTGAAGAGAGTTGTATTTCGATGTGCCTGTGTTGCTCCAGTAGTTGGCGCCAGCGCCGAGGCCGGTACCGGTGCCGAACTGGGGGTTGGCCGAGATCCAGTTTGCGGGGAACAGTCCGGCCGGCACCTGGGGACCTCCGGCGATCGTTGTGCCGCCGGGGACATTAAATCCCAGATTGGCGCGCTTCATCACAGTGCCGCGCTCGCCAGTGATGGATACGGGGACCGTTCCTGACGGCCCGGTACCGACACCATTAAAGTAGTTTAGAGAGTTTGCCAGAGTCTGGAAGTCGCCATTGGCAAGCGCGTCTCTGAAAGTCGTGCTCACCCGGAGATGCTGCGAGCCGCGCTGGGTTATTCCGTCTACCGGGGCGCAAACGGCGGTGGGATTTGCCGGGTTGCATCCCGTTACGTTGGGATTCAGATTCAGTCCCAGGAACATCTGGTCGAATAGCGGATCGTTGCCGCCGGCGCGAGTGGTTTGTAGAGCGTTGAAGAGAGGTGAGTTGTAGAACACATCCGGCGTGTTGAGGTCGTACCAGCCGTATAATCCGGTACCCTTTGTGCCGACGTAACGCGCGTCCAGAGTGAACGTACGGGTGAGCTGCCGGGTGATCGAGAGCGTGAAGTTCTGGATGTACGGAGTGTAGAAGTTCGGATCGAACGCTGCCGCGCCCTGGCTCAACTTGGCCAGCGGGATCGGCTGCATCGGCAGGGTCGCCGGCGCGAGCGGAATCTGCTTCTGCAACGCCGCCACGTCGAAATAGCTGCCGTCCACAGGCCCCGTCGTAGTCACGTTAGTGAGGAAGCCGGGCGTTGTGAAGATGTAGTTCGAAAGGTTGCCCGCATGGCCGCCTCCGGTGTAGCTGATTTGATAGCCGCCGCGGACGTTCGTTTTTCCTTTTCCAAACCATGGCAATTCCCAGGCGAAGCCGACAGCAGGTCCGAAATTGTTGTAATCATCCGGGAAAATGGTGTCGCCCGGTTTGGACGTATTGGGCCCGACAAACTCCAATTGGGTCTGCAAGCTGGTGTTCACACCATTGTTCGGATTCATCCAATTGCTGAAACTGCGGCCGGATACTCCGAACAGCGCCAGCCCATCCTGGCCTCCCTGGGGCCGAATTGTCAGTCCCTTGCCTTCGTACGGTACGCCATAATATGACCAGCGGACCCCGGCATTCAGAGTGAATGAGGGGCGAAGCTTCCAGTTGTCTTTGAAGAACATGGACACTTCGTTTTCGTGGGGTTCGATGACTCTCCGCTGTTGCTCGAGGTAGCTCGTCCAATGGTCGAGCTCAGTCGGCGATTTCATATAGTATCTCTGCGACGCGCTGGCGACGGAACCGGCCATGAAGGCCAGGAGTTGCCCAGCCGTCGTCTGACTGGTCGGCGTGAGTCCGTTGAAGTTCGTCGTATTTGCAAAAGCAGTGACGGGATTCAAAGCCGAATTGCCGCCGGTGCCAAACGGTATGGTTTGGTCGGCCGTGCTGACGCCGGTTGTGTGGGTAAGCAGCACCTCGACGCCGCCTTTAAAGGCGTGCTTGCCTTTGTTCCAACTGACCGAATCGGCAAAGCTGGTCAGAGGAGTATTGTTGTTTTGTATAGCGCATAAGGTCAGACAGCTATAGTTATTCACGCTCATTCCTCCGACGCCGGAGGGCGCGTAAGCGATTGGATAATTCTGTCCGGACGCATTCGCCCCGCCTTGCAACAGGAGCGACAGGGGAACTTTACGTTTTTCGGGATCCGGCACTTCCCACGGGGCATAGATATACTGAAAACTCTTCCGGTACCCATACCGTGCTTCGTTGACGATGTTGGACGTAAGTGTAGACGTGAAATTCACCGTGAACACCTGCGGACGGAGCTGCATCTGCTGCGGGTAATAGCCGGGCCACAAGCCGGCGACGCCGCTATTATAGTAATCGGAGTCTATCCTTTCGTTCGTGTAGTTGAAGGCGACCTTGTGCCTGGCATTAAAGTTGTGATCGACTTTCCCGTTGAACTGCAGGCGGTCGGCATCGAAGGTGTTTCCGCTGGCGAGGGGGTAATCCCCGAGGGAATGCCCACGCCAGGTCCATTGAGATATGGCGGTGTTGAGTCCATCACCGCCGTCAAAGGTATTCGCGTGCGGCATGGCGGCGAGAAACTTCTGGCTGGTACCGGAAGGATCCATCTTCGTACGATTCGCATCCCACGGGGCGCCGGCGACAACTGCGTCGGAGCAATCGGGCTTTGTCGGATTGCTCACTAGAGGACCGAACACACTGCGGTACTGCAGTGAACCGGTGTACGGCGTCCCATCCTGGTTGGTTGCGGGGGCAACCGGGTTGCCGAACGAGTCCACGGATGGGGTCGTCGGGCTTGCGCCGGTCGTTACTGTCTGGGTATTGATATTGCCGGGCGTCCAGCCTGACCAATAACGCAGAATTCCATGCTGCGCGCAATTGGTAAGCGTCACCGGCCGCGCGACCTGGCGTTCACGTTCGATCTGCTTGTCGACAAGGGCGAAAAAGAAAGTTTTGTTCTTGATGATCGGACCGCCCACGCTGCCGGTCAATTCGTTGCGATTGAGCCAGGGCGGCGTTGTGGGCGACCACTTTCCATTTACGACCTGTTTATTGTTGGTCCAGGTATTCGCGTCCAGCTTGGAGTTTCGAACGGTCCAAAACCCGCTGCCGTGAATCTGGTTCGTGCCGGAACGAGTCAGGATCTGCACCTGGCCGTTGCCGCGCCCGTATTCCGCGTCAACCGGTGTGAGAATCACCCGGAATTCACCAACCATGTCGACATTCAAGTAAGTGACCGAGCCGATGCCGTTGGCATAGCGGCCATTCTGAACGCTCAGCCCATCGCGGACAGTATTGACCATTGATGCGCTGACGCCGGCAAAAGTCGTGTTCTCCGTGAGGTCCGTACCACGTACGCCAGCCATGGTGCCGGTCACCAGATCGAGAACGTTGTTGCTCACCAGCGGGAGGTCTGTGAGGGTCTTTTGGGCCAGAACATTTCCAATGGTCGACGATGACTCCGCGATCACCGCGGTGGCCTCCGCCGTGACTTCAACGGTTTGATCCGCGGCGCCGACCTGAAGCGTGAAGTTGTATCGCGCCGCGGCCGATTGTCCGAGTTGCACATCGGTAAAGACCTGCGTTTTAAAGCCGGGTAACTCGGCGGTGAGCTTGTAGGTCCCCGGTAACAGACTCAGAATGTTGTACGCCCCCGACTCATTACTTATTGCTGTAGTCATCACGCCCGTCTGCGTGTTCGTGGCCGTGACCGTGACGCCAGGAATAAACGCCTGACTGGGATCCTGCACAAATCCACCTACGGATGCATTGGTGCTTTGCGCTGATGCTGTTTCAATGTGGATCAGACAAAGGACTAACACTATCGCCGCCGCTGTCAATATTCTGCGCATCGACTCCTCCCCAAGAAAAATCGGACACACGAATTCAATGGCACTTGTTTCAGTGAACGTTGGCGAGACTTTAATGTGTTTTTATGTAGAGATCAATCAATTCCATCAGCTCGGACAAATCTCGCCGAGCGAACCGGAACCGCCGCAGTACTTCGTGTCTTGAAGCTGGATCAGAAGGCCGTCCGGGTCGGTAAAATACAATTCCGGCGTGCCGTCTTTCGCTCCGCCACGATTCTCCATCCTCAGACTGATGTAATGAACCAGCGGTCCGGGATTACCTTGCGGATTGCCGCGCGGCTTGAGCCCGTAGCTTTCCAGGTTCTTGATGACGGCATCCGGATTGAAATTGTCCATGCTCATGCACAGGTGATTGATGCTGCCGCGCGGTGCCGCCGCCGCGCCGCCCCGTCCACCGCCGCCGCCGAACATGAGAAACTGGACACCAGTACCGGTATTCAGGAACGGCGCATTCGTGCTGCCGGCCGGAGCTTGATACCCCTGAACGCGCCAGCCGAACAGATCTTGATAAAACTTGTTCGACCGGTTCGCATCCGATCCGAAGATCGTGCAGTGACTCCAGCCGCGAAGCGCCATCAGGCCTTTCTTCGGTGATGGTTCCGGCGCCGGACAAACATTGCCGAGCGGTCCGGTTCCTCCGCAGTACCTCGGATCTTGAAGCTGGATCGCGATCGCGTCGGCATCGTACAAGTAGAGCTCGGGCGTCCCTTCTCTCATCCGCACGCGAACCTTCATCGGACCGGGTTGGTCGCTTTTTGTGAAGCCACGCTGCGTGAGAATGCCGGCGATCTTGTCCACGTTGAAATCTTCAACATTCAGGCAGACGTGATTGATATTCGGTGCGGCTCCCTCTGCCGAAGTGATGCCGAGGAACTGTGGACCCGCGCCGATCCTCAGGTTCGCGTTTGTCGTACCTTGCCGCGAGGCGACCGGCATGCCGAACAGGCCCTGATAGAAATCAATCGAACGTTTCAGGTCGGAGACATAGAGCGTGACGTGATTGATGCCTTTCGTTCGGATGAGCGGATTGCCGCCCTGCGCGAACAACCGTGGAGCAAGCACGATTCCGGGTAATGATGCAAGCAATTGTCGTCGGTTCATGGGACGGTAGATTATTACTTCAGGAAGGAATTAGCCATAAGAAGGCTGGCTTGCAAGCAATTATCAGCCGCAGATGACGCGAACTACATAGTGAACATCCTTTCTTAACGTGATGCGTTCGGTAAACCGAATGAATAGACACGAGAATGTGTCGTCGTAAAGTAAACCCGGCCGTTCGAGACTGCGAGGCCGCTGAAATGGGTCCAATCGTCGACGATGCTTCCGCTGTGGTAGAGCTGTTTTCCGGTGAGCGCATCAAATGCACGAAGAGATGCGTGACCTGTAAATGCGGCTCGATCGCCTCTATCGTTTCCTGCCCAGCCACCCTGTCGCGGATTCTCACCCGTCGAAACGGAGAAGACCACGCCGTTGGCCACGACGGGCGGATCCGGCACCGACATGGACTCGGAGATCCACATCGGAATCAGGGAAGGCTTTTCATTGTCGATGCCGAGTTGGAACGCCATGATGCTTCCGCTTTCCTACGTTCCATAGACATTCTTGAACTTGGGGAACGGCGTCGTGAAGGTGTTCGGAAACTTCTTCTGCCAGACGACTGCTCCGGACGCTTCATCCAGGGCATAGACGATATCCGCGCTGCCGACAACGTAGATGAGATTCTTCCGGCCTTGGGCTGTAGGAATGTTATCCGCAACCAGCGGGGCAGTGAGTGCGGACAACACCGTGTCGCTCGATGGATTGTCGAGTTGCGCCATCCACTTCATTTCCATTTTCGCGACATTGTCTTTGGACAGTAACGTTTCGTCCCTGGCCCAGCCCGAGCGGTCTGGATAACCGCCCCAGGTGAGCCAGTCGTGAGAAACAGGGCCGCTCTGCGCCAAGTACAGAATGGGAAGCAGCAGGAGAACGAGGGCCGATGATTTCGCCGATAGAGTCTTCATTTGTCTCGTGGTTTATACCTCTTACTGAAGCCGTTCCGTGTGTTCGTTACTGTAAACGCGCCGTCCGGTTGAGCGGACACCTTGATCCAGTAAGCGGGCGAATGTGCCGCAACGCCGCCAAATCCACCACGCTGTCCGGCTGCCGGCTGCGCCGACAAAACACCGGCGATGGTTGCATTGTCCTCGACGTTGGCGATGAACGTTGCCGGACCGTTGTCGAGTCCGGCGTTGTAGGACCAATGCAGCTGCCAGAGATCCTCGAGGCCGGGCGACTCGTGGAGGACGTGAAATGTCTCGGGCTCGCCGCCCTTTCGCGTGCCGTTGTTCATCACCGCCACGCGCGGTTGTAATCCATGCACGAGCGCTGGAGAGCCGGACTTCGCGAGCCCGTGATGAGAGGTCAAATACACGTCCACTGTGCCGATACGGTTCGTCGGGCACATCAAGTCCAGTTCTCCGTTCCAGGTAAGATCGCCAAGATCTACCGTTCGGAAGCGGCCGTACGCCAGGAGAAATCCAGCCGATTCGCCGTTGTCGGGATCTGTGTACGCACTTTCATCCTTTGGCCGCACATCCGTGCATGCGCCGTTCTTCGCGCCGCCGCCGGGCAGATTCGACCGGATGAACTGATTCGCAGACGCGACGGCCGTAATATCCAGTCCCGTCATCTTCAACTGGTCCCCAGGTTTCACGATTGTGCGTTTCCCCTGACTCAGCTCTTCATACGAGGTCAGGAAGGCGGCCGAAACGATCCGGTCGTTCGGATGCGGCTTGCCGTGATCGTAGAAGTGCATCATCGGAAACTGCTTCGCAAGCGCGAGCAATGCTCCAACGTGATCGCCATGATAGTGCGTCGTCCACATATGGTCGATCCGCTTGATGCCCGCGGCGTTCAATGTTTCAACGATGCGGCCGAGATCCCGGTCCCCGGCGTTTCCCGTATCCACCAGCAGCGATTCTCCCGTGGGCCCCACAAACAGCGTCGACTGGCCCCCCTCGGTATCGATGTAGTAAATGTTCAGTGCTCCGGTACCCGTTTGGGCCAGCAAGCCCGTGATCGCAATCGTTGAAACCACCAACGTCAAAATGAGACCGCGCATATTTTGGACTCCGTTTTGGGAGCGGATTATACTCCACGGCATCATGCAAAAGTGGATAGCCTGCTCGTATCCCGCCTATCCCAAATACGTGAGCGGACCGTCCGGTTCGGCCGGTTCGTACGTTTGCGCTGCGCCTTGAACTAAACGATTTCCCTCCTGCAAGATTCGGAACCGGCGGCGGCCGTGGCGGGCCGGGAGCCCCCGGAGCCCCCGGAGGCCCTGGAGCTCCGCGCGGCGCTAATGGAGCGCCCCCGGCAGGGGCACCTCAGGGCGCACCCGCAGCAGGCCGAGGCCGGTTATCGACCGCAATTACCGCTTGAGGAACTGCGCTTACGGATCCCGAGAAGCTACACGCAGCCAGTGAAAAGGACGTGATGAACGTTCTGGATATGATCCGCAAGGAATTCAATATCGATGAGAATAGAACGTACCTGATGGGCCATTCGATGGGCGGAGCCGGCTCCCTTTATCTTGGCGTGAAATACGCGTCGCTCTGGGCTGCCGTCGGCGCTGAAGCGCCGGCTACTGCGCCTGCGGGTCTCACTCCCGATAACTACAGCCTCGAACCTGCAAAGAATATTCCGATGATCATCGTTCAGGGCGATATGGACACACTGGTTCCCGTTGCGGGCACGCGACTCTGGATCGAGAAGATGAAGGACCTGAAGATGACGTATCAGTACGTCGAAGTTCCGGGAGGCGATCACGGAAGCGTACTCACCTCCGGAGCTCCGGATATCTTTGCGTTCTTCGCGAAACACACCAAAGCTGCCCGCTAATCCATTCGATAAGATAATCCGCCGTGAATCGCCTGCCGCGATTCACGGCGGAACTGCGTTCGAGAATTTGACGAGCGATCAAACCTCCGCTTATTCTTCCTGTCCTAATTGGAGTTCAGGGGACAGACACCGAATTCAGCAAATCAAAACTCGACGTGGTCGCTTTTCCAGCGGCGGCCGAGCAGTCGTTTCTTATTCGACGCCGTCTGGACTGATAATCCGGGTGCGTCCCACAGAACTGGGCTGGATTTTTGCGGGTAAAGCCTTACATCGGAAATGTCAGGCTTGATTTTTGTGGGTAAGGCCTGACATCGGGAATGTCAGGCTTGATTTCTGCGGGTAAGGCCTGACATCGGGGAATGTCAGGCTTGATTTTTGCGGGTGAGGCCTGACATCGGGAATGTCAGGCTTGATTTCTGCGGGTAAGGCTTTACATCGGAAATGTCAGGCTTGATTCCTGTGGGCAAGGCCTTACACCCGGGAATGCAAGGCTTGGCACCGCCATCCTAGTCGTAGACACAGTAAAAGTACGTCCTGGCCGGCGGGATTCCCCAGCCAGAAGGCGCCATGCTTCCGGCCATCCTTCGGAAACTCGGGGACTGCCGGGAGCAGACTGAAGAGCCATCCTGTAGTGATCAATTGCCTTCGCCCTGGCAGACGGCGCTTTGTCCTTTGTCCTTATACTCGGCGCGTTCTTCATCTGCAGAATATCCGCCGCCATTGGCGAGGACCACGATATCGCCGTATGCCTGCCCCAGCAGAAAATGGACATCCGCCCGCAAACCCGACGCCGGCTTGCGCTGCAGATAGGCTTCGCCTTCGCGAATGACCGCATTGAAACCCGTTCCTCCCTGGTCCGCGCAGGCACCCGACGTTTCAAAACCCAGCTCCATCAGGGTCAGGAACGATAACTCTCCGGCTCGCCCTTCAGGATCGAGCTTCAGCGCCTCCCTCAGCCATGTATGCACATACACATAGACGCCGCCAAGCTCGCGCCATTCGAAAACGGCGCCTTCTGCTTCGAGTTGCTTCCGGATTGGCGGCGACTCGCCCATCTCTCACGTCACATCCTCTTCACTCAAAAGTTGATCGGCTACGAATAACGCTGCGGCGCGCCGGGGCGCCGGAAGGCTTCGAGAGGCGGATAACCATTGAGCGATCGCGCCGTAGACCGGAGTGTGATCTCGATCCGCCGGAGCGGCATTCGGATCGCCGATCCGCTGTTCGATCCGCCGACGTTGTGCGATTTCAGAGCGGTCATCGATTCGGAACGATTCGAAGTCCAAATCCGCTGCTGTCCCCAGGGCAGCAACAAACACTTTCGTGGAAGGCGGGCTGCCACTCTCGATTGGGCGCTCGCCTATGACCGCCGTCACAATAGAGACACCACCGCTTTTCCAAAGAACCGAGTTCCGCCAGGAAGCGGATCCAAACCATTGTGGATGCACGTTGGCATCTCCGGAGCCCAGACGATTCGTCAACGATTCACGCACCTGGCGTTGAAGCGTCTCGGCAGGAGGCAGATAGAAATAAGCCGTGCGCACCCATAGTCTGGCTCCATCGAGCGGCGTTTCAAGCTTCGCCCGAGCACACCAATTCCCGAATTCGGCGTCTCCGGGGGTGTAACCGTCAATGACGTAGTTCTGGTGCGACTGCTTCCATTCACCGAGCGTTGCCGCCCTGCCGATGGGCCCGATTTCGTTTCCCATCGAGTCGGCCACCCTGCGCACGAGCTCAACTTCTATTGCGCCTGCGCGTTCGATTCAGTGCCGGTAAGGACAAGGACCGCAATCAGCAACGCTGATTTCAGGAATGAAACGCGGCTCATGAACGACAGCATAGCGCATCGAATTCGGGGTGCGTCCCTGGAATTCCACAGCTAGTATCCGGGCAGGTCGATCTCAAGCGCCTCGATGTTTCCAAAGTGCTTCTCGTTCTTTGTCGAGAGCTTCAGCCCTTCGTAAATCGCTGTCGCTGCGATCATCGCATCGCAGGGATCTAGCCCGTTCGCTTTGGCGTGCGATTTCATGATGTTGTAGGCGAGTTGGCCGATCTCCGGGCTTGTCGAAACGACGTGATATGCGCCCAGAACGAGATCGATCTCGGCGATCTCGCGCTTGTCTTTGCACCGGCGATGAGCTCTAGTCCGGTGACAACGGACACGGACCAGTCGTCGAGAGAATCCAAATAGTTCGCAGCGGCTTCGGTGTGACGAAAATAGTCAACGAGGATATCGGTGTCAATGAGGTAGGGCATGCACGATCACTTCGAATCGGGGTCGGGCTCTCGGCGGTACTTGCGGATTTTGTTCACGTAATCCATACCGTCCGTAAAGTCTGCTCGGTCCTTCCACATTCCGTATGCGGCAAAATCCTTGACCGACTTTCGCTTTCCGCCGCTCTGTCTCCGATCTTCGATCGGGTAGACGTCTACAGTCACCTCGGTCCCTTCCTTGATGGGCAGTTCTTCCAGTGGTTTCAAAACGCCATTTTTATAGATTGCGCGGATGCTCATTGGGTCACCTAACAGATATTCTACGCTATGTCCTCTGGCCACGTTATCCGCCCACTGTACAGCAGGCAAAACTCAGAATCTTCACGGCTTTGTCCGTTTCCATAGATGCTTTTAATGCCACCGTAAATTCGGGGACAGTAGTGAGGAATTAAACCCGACCGAAATTTAATTCCTTACTGTCCCTCTTTTCCATAGTCAGTCTCCATCGAGCGGCGTTTCAAACGTGCGTTGGTCCAAATTCCTGGATGAATTTTCGCAGTAAACCCACCAAGTTCACGGAATGCAATCGGAGCGAATGGGCTGGATATTGGAATTCCAGGGACGCACCTCCGGATTTAATTCGGGTTGCGTCCCTCGAATTGCAGGGCTGCTCAACAGACGACGACTGCTCATGGGTCTATTGTTCAGTTTTAGGGTAATCTATTCGGCCAGCGTTGGGGCGATGGCCCCGTGTGGTAAGCTGACGTTTAATGACGACATCGAAGACAGGTTTATTGAAAGGAACGACAATCGAGCTGGAAGGTCCCGTTCCGGAACTCGATGGTAAGCGCGTGCACGTTGTGCTCGAGCCGATCGAGGACTTCCACTTAGCCGCAGAGCAACAACGTGAACTGTGGCGTTCCTGGATAGACAACGGGCCACAGGGTCCCATCGACGACGCCCCCGACACCGACCTCCCTTGATTTCACGCGGCGATATCCGGTGGTTTCGTTTCGAAGCGCCTGATAAGCGCAGGCCCGT
>DASXLG010000072.1 GCA_036496425.1 Terriglobia bacterium
CGCCAATGGTGAACTGGTACCTGTCGGACAATGTGCGGCTGGAGTTCGCTTACGGGTATGGCTCCCTTAATCGTTCCAATCTTACAGGCAAAACACAATTTTTCCAGACGCGGATGCAGTTGCAGTTCTGAGGCGCACCGAACAGGTTTTAGCCGCAGATGACGCGGATGACGCAGATGGGGCCGCAAAAAGACGGCTTAGAAGCGCCCCCATCTGCGTCATCCGCGTCATCTGCGGCTAAACAGTGGTTCCTTTATACATCTCAGAGTAGAATAAACTGCTTATGCCTTCTGTAATGAAAACGCTTCTTCTGAATCCTCCAAGCTTCAAAAATTTCGATGGTGGCGCGAGTTCGCGCTGGCCGGCGACGCGCGAGATTGAATCGTTCTGGTATCCCGTCTGGTTGAGTTATCCGGCGGGAATGCTGCCGGGCAGCCGCCTGCTGGATGCGCCGTCGCACCATATCACCCCGGAGCAAACGATCGAAATAGCGAAGGATTACGAGTTTCTGGTGCTGTTCACATCGACCGTCGGGTTTGCCAACGACGTCGCGATGGTCCGGCAGATGAAGCTGGCAAAACCCGATCTGAAGGTTGCGTTCGTCGGACCGCCGGTTCAAATCAAACCCAATTGCCTGCTCGACAATCCGGAAATCGATTTTATCGTGAGCGGCGAGTTTGATCATGCCGTGGTGGAGTATGCCGAAGGCAAGCCTTTAAGCGGGATCGCCGGCGCAGGCTATCGCGAAAACGGGCGTGTAAAATTGAACCCATCGCGGCCGCAGTTACAGACGGAAGATCTCGACAAGCTGCCGTTTGCGACGGAAGTCTATAAGCGCGATCTCGTAATCGAGAATTACAACGTTCCTTTCCTGCTGAACCCGTATGTCTCGTTTTACACCTCGCGCGGATGCCCGGCGCTGTGCACATTCTGCCTGTGGCCTCAGACGCTCTCCGGCCATGCATGGCGCGTGCGTTCAGCCGAGAATGTCGGGCGCGAGGTAAAGCAGGCGCTGCAGCTTTTCCCTCAGGCGAAGGAATTCTTCTTCGACGATGACACCTTCAACATCCGGAAAGACCGGGTCCTGGATGTCTGCTCCAAGCTGAAGCCGCTGAACTTCCGCTGGTCGTGCACGGCGCGCGTCAACAGCGATTATGAAACGTTGAAAACGATGGCGGATTCGGGAGCGCGGCTGTTCATCGTCGGCTACGAATCGGGCGATCCTCAGGTCCTGAAGAACATCAAAAAAGGCGCTACTGTCGAGCAGGCCCGCGAATTCACAAAGAACTGCAAGAAGGTCGGAATTCGCATTCACGGCGATTTCATCATCGGCCTGCCCGGCGAAACCCGCGAAACGATCAAGCGCACGCTCGACTTCGCGAAGGAACTGGATACGGAAACCATCCAGGTATCGATTGCGCACGCCTACGCCGGCACCGAACTGTACACTCAGCTCGCCGGAAACAACTTCATGTCAGGCGAAGCGGCCGCGGACAGCGGCGGCCATCAACTGCCGCACATCGCCTATCCCGGACTGCCGCGCGAAGAGATGATGGCGGCCGTCAACCGCTTCTACGATTCGTACTACTTCCGTCCCCGCGTCGTCTGGCGCATCGTGCGGGACGCGCTGTGGGATAAACACGAGCGCGAAAGGCTGTACACCGAAGCGGTCGAGTATATGCGCGTCCGTTCAGAACGCTGGAAGTACGCCAGAAAGAGACAGGAAGCTCCGTCGTCTTGACGATTCCGGATTTTCAATAATTAATTCGCCGCGAATCATGAACTCGAGAACGTACTCTCTCATCGTTTCCGTCGTGTTCTTCAGCTCGCTCGGCAATGTTCTTCTGAGCAAGGGAATGAAGCAGATCGGCGAGATCACGAACTATTCTCCTTCGGCGCTTGTTTCGGTGCTGGTCAAGATCTTTTCCTCCGGAACAATCTGGCTGGGTATCGGCAGCCTTACGGTCTTCTTCGTTTCCTATCTGATGCTCCTTTCATGGGCGGATTTCAGCTTCGTGCAGCCGATCTGCGCGATCGGCTACCCTGCCGTTGCCGTCCTCAGTTACTTCCTGCTCGGCGAGATGATCAGGCCCACGCGCTGGATCGGCGTGGCGTTGATCTGTGCCGGCGTGGCGCTTGTCAGCGGAACGGAGCCGCGTACAGTTGGAGATTAAGCTGCGGCTTGTAGTCTTTATCGGAATTGTGGTGCTGACCGGAACGGCCGGAGACATCTGCGTGACTCGTGCGATGAAACGCATCGGTGAGGTTACGAGTTTCAGGCCATCGGTGGTTCTCCCAATGTTGTTTCGCGCCTTCCGCCACGCCACGATGTGGCTCGGAATTGCCCTGATGGCCGTCGCCTTCTTCTCGCTGCTGGCCCTCTTATCCTGGGCGGACGCCAGCCTCGTCGTGCCCGCCACGGCTTTGAGCTACGTTACCGGCGCCTTCGGAGCCAAATTCATCCTTGGAGAAAAAGTTGCGCCCGTCCGCTGGGCCGGCGTCATCCTGGTCTGTATGGGCGTCGTGCTGCTTTCGCTCAGCTGATCGATGCCGGGTTGGGCGTTCATTCCCTTTTTTGCAGCCCTCTGCGGCATCGGCTGCTACGTGTTCACGCTGTGGTGCACGATTTCATTCCGGCTCCGGCAAACGGTCCCGCGCGAGGAAAGTTTCACGCCGCCGGTTTCCATCCTCAAGCCGCTCTGCGGAATGGATCCGCACGCCTATGAGAGTCTCCGCAGCCACTGTCTCCAGGACTATCCGCAATACGAAATCATTTTCGGCGTTGCCGATCCTGCAGACGAGATCGTCCCGGTCGTACAAAAGCTGATCGAGGAGTTCCCTCAGGTTCCGATCAAGCTGGTTTACTCTCCCGAGGTGCTGGGTTCAAACCTGAAAGTCAGCAACCTGCTCCAGATGCTCCCGAATGCGCGGCATGATTTCCTCCTGATCAACGACAGCGATATCCATGTGCCCCGCACATACCTGAGGCAAGTCCTGGCGCCGCTCGAAGATTCGTCCACCGGCATGACAACCTGCCTCTTCAGGTGCGTTGCCGGCCGCACGATCGGTTCGAAGCTGGAAGCGCTGGGCATCAGCTCCGATTTCATACCGGGCGTTCTGTGCGCGAAGCGCCTGGACGGCGGAATCCGCTTCGCGCTGGGATCGACGCTGGCATTTTCGCGGCGGGCGCTGGCGCAGATCGGAGGACTCGCGCCACTTGCCGACTTCCTGGCAGATGACTATCAAATCGGCTACCGGATGTCGCAGGCCGGACTGCGCGTGGAACTTGCCGGTTGCATCGTTGATCACCACCTTCCCGAATATTCGTTCCGGGAGTTCCTGCAGCATCAACTGCGCTGGGCCCGGGCCGTCCGGACCTCTCGTCCGGGCGGGTATGCCGGCCTGATTTTCACATATGTCATTCCGTGGAGCCTCCTGACGGTCCTGCTCACGTCGGGAGCTGCCTGGACATGGCTTTTGTTCGCCTGCGCGGTCATCCTCAGGTACTCTGTATGGTTGGCGGCGGAGGCTCATGTATTGCGCGAGCCGCGGCCAGGCAAGGGTTTCTGGTTATTACCGGTTCGGGATCTGGTCAACCTCGCGGTCTGGTTCGCGAGCTACCTGGGCCGCGAAGTCGTGTGGCGCGGCAGGCGTTTCGAACTGGTGAACGGAAAGTTACAGAGCCGCAGATGACGCAGATGGGATCTAAGCAGCTCATTGTCACGGCGGACGACTTCGGGCTCACCGAAGGGGTGAATCAAGCCATCGTGCGCGCGCATCGTGAAGGCATCGTCACCAGCGCAAGCTTGATGATCAACGGGGGCGCAGCCGAATCCGCCGTGGAACTGGCGCGGCAAAACCCGACGCTCGACATTGGCCTGCACCTGAACCTCACCAATGATCCTTTCTCGTTGGCTGCCAACCACCGTGGGCGCGATCTCGAGCGCGAGATCCGTTCTCAAATCGAGGCCGCCCTCGGGACGGGCCTGAACATCAGCCACCTGGACGGCCACAAGCACGTGCACATCATTCCGGCCGTTTTGAAACTCGTTGTCCGGCTGACTGGTAAATACGGGATCCGCGCCTTGAGAACAATGAACGCGCGGACGCCCCGCCTGACATCCCTGTTGCGGCGCAATCCGGCGTCCCGGAAAGCGATCTTGAAGCAGTACGCATTTGCACAGGGCGCTCGTTTCCTCTGGCGTCTGTCGTCGCCGAAACCAATCGTGGGTCCGGATCACTTTTACGGCATTACCGAAACCGGTTTTCTTGACCGGGCTGTCTTTGAGACTATCATTCAGGATCTGAGCTCCGGCGTGCACGAAGTAATGGCGCATCCGGGCTATATGGATGCCGGGCTCCGGAAACTGCCGACCCGGCTTCTGGAGCAGCGCCAGCGTGAGTTCGAACTGCTCACAAGCCCGGGCATTCGACGTCTGATCCAGGAAGCCGGCGTCCAGCTGATCAGCTATCGAGATCTCGTGGAGACTTATGGAAATCACAGAACCGATTCGTTACTCCATCGTTATTCCGCTGTTTAACGAAGAGCACAGTGTGCGCGAGTTATATTCGCGCATCGTTACCGTAATGCGGGAATTCGACGATCCTTATCAGATCATTTTTATCGACGATGGCAGCCGCGACGGGACGCACAGGCTCGCTTCTGAAATATGCGATGGGGACAGCCGCGTGGTTCTGATCCGTCTTCGTAAGAACTTCGGCCAGACCGCCGCCTTGAAAGCCGGATTCGATTTTGCGCGTGGCGAAGTGATCATCTCCATGGACGGCGATCTCCAGCACGATCCGGCGGAAATCCCGGCGTTTATCGCCAAGCTCGAGGAAGGCTACGACATCGTCAGCGGCTGGCGCTACGAACGGCAGGACAACTGGCTGATGCGAAGGATTCCCAGCCGCATCGCGAATTGGCTCCTGGCGAAGCTTTCTGGAGTGGAGCTGCACGATTTCGGCACAACCTTTAAAGCGTACAGACAGGAAGCTATTAAAGATCTCCCGCTCTACGGCGACTCGCACCGGTTCATTCCGGCGCTTGCCAGCTGGTCGGGCGCAACGATCGCCGAGATCCCGATCAAAAACATCAACCGGCAAAGCGGCAAGTCCAACTACGGAATCTCCCGCACGCTGACGGTATTTCTCGATCTGATTTCTTTGAAATTTCTTCTCGACTATTCCACCAAACCCCTGCAGTTCTTCGGCAGCTGGGGCCTGCTCAGCAGCGGCGCCGGATTCGCGGCCGGACTCTTTCTGCTCTATGAAAAATTCGTGCAGCATCTCGAAATCATGAAGGAACACGGTCCGATGCTGTTCGCCGCAGTCCTGCTGATTGTCTGCGGTATTCAACTGATATCCGTCGGACTGATCGGGGAAATGCTGTCGCGAACCTATTACGAATCCCAGCGGAAGCCGACCTATGCGGTTCGGGAGGTCAAGTCGCGGCCACAGATCCGGGCTTAGTTATAAGACCATTGGATCATTGCAGCAATGATCCAATGGTCTTATATTCACACGCGGATCATCTTTCCATCAGCAACCAGCCGGTATCGTTCGCTGCGCCAGACGATTTCACTGCCTGCAAAACTGCAGCACCAGACGATAAAGCCAATGAGGTCGCGCAGAGGATACAGCCAGCAGTAGCTGAACGACTCGGGGTCGCCGACGACATCGCGGCCGACCGCGACGGCCTGGATCATACGGTTCAAATACGCAAAGGCGAATAATCCGATGCCGAGTAACCCGTTGTGCGCCAGCAGACCGCCGACGAAGCCGATTAATCCAAAAGGTATGGCATAGGTCAACCCCGTACCGACATGTCCGGCGCTGCGCGAGAACCGGGTACTCCGCATCCAGCGAACCTGATGGACGAGAGAAGCGCTGACCGACGTATTCATCGCCACGTGTCCAATGATGTGCTTCGACAAAATAACGCGCTTGCCCTGGCGGTCCGCAAGATTCCCCAGCATGTAATCGTCAGCACAGTACTGGCCAAGTCCGCCGACGCCGCCGATCGAATCGAGCACGTCTTTGCGCGTGGCCATGGTGGGCCCGAGCGCAAATTTCATCCCTTCGAGCATGTTGGCGACGAGAACTCCCGATGTCAGCTCCACGGACATGCCCAGAGCTTCGAGCCGGGACCAGAATCCGCCCGCCGGCAGCCCGCGATAGAGACAGGTCACGACGCCGTTCGCCGGATCGAGCAGCGGCGCGACAACCTCGCGCAGGCAGTTCGGCTGAACAACGACATCGCTATCCGTGATGACGAGGTACTGCGTCGAGGCACGCGGAACCATCTTCTCCAGGGTGAAAACCTTCGCGTTTGGATATTGAGGCGCACCGGACAGGACGACACTGGTCTTGATGTGCTTGTATTTGGTGCGAAGGGATTCGACGATCCTGAGAGCCGGGTCGCCGGAGTCGCGCGCGCCGAAGATGATCTCGAAATCGGGATAGTCCTGGAGGAAGAAGCTTTCGAGATTGCGTTCGAGGAAGGGCTCGAGACCGTGGACAGGCTTGAGGACAGTGACCGGAGGAAGGGCTGACTGATTCGCCGGCTCCGGGCTGTTTCGGAAACGCCGCGCAGCAAGAATCACCAGAACCAGATAAACAGTGCTCGACAGAAGACCGATACCGGACAGGCCAAAAAGCACCGCAGCCACAAATCTCAACATTCCCTCCGATTTGTACAAAAGCCTGATTGCAACACCGCTTGTGAGCGACCCCCTGCCGCTTCGCGGCTCTCCCCCTGTATCAGGGGGAGAGTTTTACTGTCCCCCTGATACAGGGGGACAGCCGGCCGCGAAGCGCGCCGGCAGGGGGTCGCTCACACACCCAGGTTCGTCAACAGGAACTTTCCTCCGCTTTCCTTCACCACATGCACCATCTGGTCACCCACGAGCGATCTCATCTTCGGCATGTCCTCATGATCCACGAGCAGGTAATATCGCTCTCCCCCGCACCACAACTGTTGCAGCCTCGCGTCATCGATAAAAATCTTCGGCGCGTCAGGCGCGTACGACCCGTATTCCAGATTTTCCCGTCTCCCATTCCATAAGAGCGCCGTCCGGTTGCCATAGAAGAACACCGACGAAAACGCATAGTAGGCATCGCCCTCAATCAGCTTTCCCGGCGGCGCGCCGGTTAGAGCATCCGCGAGGGGTTTCGATCCCAGATACGGATCGAACGCCACCATGGCGACACGCGCCGCATGGAAGAACAGCAGCATCATCAGCGCCGCGGACAGAACCGGCTTGCGAATCCCCACTACCACGCCCACCAGCGCCGCAATTCCCGCCATGGCCAGCGGCAATCGCAGGTAGGCAAATGACTGCAGCGTCAAATCACCCATGTGTCCGAGCGACAGCGTATACATCTCCGGATGCTGCACCAGCGCCGACGCGATGTCTCCCGGCGCGGGCAACGACCACACCTTGAACAGAATCACGGCAATCACAGCCAGACCGGCGGCTGCCGCAACAGCCACCGCTGCGGAACCGCGGCGCACCCATTTATTCTGCGTGGCGATACCGCAACCCAGCAGCAGCGCGAATGCCGGATAGGTCGGCATGGAGTAGTACTCCTGCGTCGTCGAAAGCGTAAAGAAACCGAGCACCACCCCGATCCAGCACAGCGCCATCAAGCGCGCGCGGCCGGCTCGATCGGCGGGCCGGAAACTCAGCCCCACGACCGACCCGGCATACAGACTCCACGGAAAAAACCACAGCACATGAAACAGCCAGAACCAGAGCCGTGGAACGGTGTTGTAGTCGCGCGGATATCGCAGGTTCAGGAATCGCAGCACATGCTCATTCAGGAAATAAAACCAGAAGAACCCGTGATACTGCCCGGGACCGCTGTGCATCGTGAACGAGAAATAGGGCGGGTTATGCAGCGTGGCCAGCACGTACCAGGGCACGGCAATGACTGCCATGATGAGAATGATCGCGAAGGGCTTCAGCTTCCGCCACGTTTCCAGCCTCAAAAGCTGGCCTGTAAAAAGCAGATAAAAGAAGGAGGCGCCGATCGGGAAGACCATCGCGATCAAACCCTTCAACAGCAATCCCAGCCCGAAGCAGATGCCGATGACATATGGCCACACCTCAGGCCGCGGCTCATCCGGATCGAGCGCGCGCAGCAGGGACCATAAAGCGATCGTGATCGTCAGCGTCAATATCGCATCGGGAATGATGAGCCTCGTAAACAGGAACAATCCCACCGAGGTGCTCAAGATCAGCCCGGCGTAGAATCCCGGGTCCCTTCCGAAGGCCCAGCTTCCGAATCGAAACGTCACAAAGCACAGCGTGACGACGGCCAGGGACAACGGCAGCCGGGCCGCCCAGTCGTGCACACCGAAAATGCTGTAAGACGTGGCCGTGAGCCAGTAGCCGAGAGGAGACTTCTCCAGATATGCAACGCCGTCGAGGCGCGCCGTGACCCAGTCTCCCGATTGCAGCATATTCCGGGAGATCTGGGCCTGAACGGCGTCCACATCGTCCATCAGGTGCGGCGGGCTGAAGATGCAACCCAGAAAGATCGAGGCGGCGAGGAGAACAACAACAAGTCCACGCATCAGCGAAGATATTACACGTTATACTTCTCCAACATTAATGAAGAAAAGCAGGAACATAAGAAGCACAAGAGGCACAAGAGCCATTCAACTCCTGTGCCTCTTGTGCTTCTTGTGTTCCGTTCCCTGTCTTTCTTTCGCGCAGAAATACGCCGACCTCCCCGGCATCCGGCTCTGGTACGTCGACACCGGCGGCAGCGGAGTGCCCGTCGTCTTCCTTCATCCCAACACGGGGAGCAGCGCGAACTGGGAACATCAGATTCCGCGATTCACCTCCGCCGGTTTCCGCTTCATTGCTTACGATCGCCGCGGCTGGGGCAAGTCCATGGCGCAGCCCGGCGCCGCGCCCGGCACGGGAGCGGACGATCTTCACGCTCTGTTGAAATTTCTCAAGGTCGACCGTTTCCACCTCGTCGGGACGGCAGGCGGAGGATTCATCGCGCTGGACTACGCGCTGTCGTTCCCGGATGAAATCCGCAGTCTCGTCATCGCGAACAGTATCGGCGGAGTGCAGGATCCGGAGTATCTGGAAATGAATCGCCGGCTGCGGCCGCCCTCGTTCGACGCGATGCCTCCGGAATTGCGCGAAGTTGGACCGTCCTATCGCGCGGCCAATCCCGACGGAACCCGGCGCTGGATCGAACTGGAACACATGAGCAAACAGGCCGGCGCGACGGCGCAGGGATTCCGGAACCAGATGACGTTTGCGCTGCTGGAAAAAATCAACCTGCATACGCTCTTCATGACAGGCGATGCCGACATGTACGCGCCGCCGCCGCTGGTGAAGATGTTTGCGGCGCGCATCCGGAACTCGGAAATGAAAGTCATTCCTGAAGCGGGACACTCGTCGTACTGGGAGCAGCCGGAGGTCTTCAACGATGCCGTCCTCCAATTCATCCGCAAATATGGAGAGATTGAACTACCGAAATAGCTTCAAGTGATCGAGCATGATTGGGCCAAGCCCATTCCCCTCCGTTTTCAAGGAGGGGTGCCTGAGCGATCAAATATCGTTAGAACGCGAAGGCGGGGTGGTTAGTTACGAACCGCGTAGCGCTCCTTATTTTGTTTGAGGTTACTAACCGCCCCGTCTGCGCCAGCTGAGAAACAAGGCCATCGTTTGATGGCGCAGCCACCCCGCCTTTGAAAGGCGGGGAATGGGTTGCTTCCCAGACCATACGGCCCGCTAATACAGATCGTCCAGCGTCTTCACCAGCCCGCTTTTCATGGCCGCGAGGTTCTTTTGAATCGAGGCGAAGTGCGCATCCCCTGTCGCGCCGCGATAGCGGATGAACGTGCTTGACGAATCCAGCGGCAACGCGGCCACGTTTGCGAAGAAGGTCTTCCATCCGCCGTTCGGCGCCGCCAGGCGGATCGCAGCTGAAGGGGCATTCGGGCCGCTCCCGGCCCAAAGATACGACTCCACGTTGGAGAGATAGAACACACGTACTGTCGCGTCGTATTGCTTGAGATAGGAGCCGATCGATCGAAGGGTCTTCGCTCCGGCGAAATCGCCGACCAGGGGCACGATCAGATTGTGGCGTTCCAGGTCGCGAACGAATCGATAGCTTTCTTCGGTCGCGAGGTAGCTCACTCCATTTCCGTCTTCGTCGGCTGTCGTCATCAATGCCGCATAGCTGGGCATGTATGCGTTGGGGCGTACCGGCGAGTGATAGTTGGTTTGTGCGCCGGCTCGCGCAAAGATTTTGAAAACCTGTTCCAGTTCGGCATTGTCTTCCCCCGAGAGGTGGAAATTATGCTTCTGCGAAAGATTGCGTCGGATTGCGGCCAGATTTTCCTCATACGCCGGCTGGGATTCGGGAGCCGTCCCGTAGGCGTCCATCAGCTCTCTCGCAGTCGATGCCGTCTCCAGCCCGTCCGGCCGCTTGCGCGAGAACAGCCGCGAAACAAAATCCGCCCGGTCATCCGCGATATCGAACAGCGCCTTGTACATCAACTGCTCGATCAGGTTCTGCCGCCGGATATCGACGACAAACGCCAGCTTCGGCCGCTGCGCCGCAATGTAGTTGAAATTCTGCTCGGGACCCACGCCAAGAAAGACGCCTCCCGGCATGACGCTCTGCTTCAACGAGCGAACCGCCGCCGCATACTTCGGCTCGTTCGAAACGTAGTTCTCGCCGGGAAAGGGCTGCGTGGCCTCCGACTCATCCTCGATCAGTTTCCAGAACGCCGCATCCGACAACTGCTGCGGCAGCGTCTGGACGGCGGAAGTAACGCCCGACAGAAGGAAAAGAAGGACAGCGATCGCGCCGGAGCGGCGGAGTACTCGCATAATTTCCAGTTTACAGCTATGGCACGATCGGACTATGGCGATCGACCCTCTCCTCAGCGCCCAACATCAGTTCCGATGCGAAATTATTGTCCTGGCAGACGTATTCGAAAAGTTCCGTGCCCTGGTCCCACGATAATAGAAATCCCGCGCTCCACGGCGCGGTGTAAGCGCCCGGATCGTCGATCGTGATTTCGTACTTCATCGTGTTGGAGTCGGTTCGCGTGAAGCTCTCGATCATGTGAAGGCGGTCGGTGGTCGGAATGCCCCGCGAAATCCAGAACCCTTCATTGAAGCCGACCGTGTCGACAACGAGAGTATCGCCTTCCCACTTGCCCGTGGAGTGTCCGTAATAGCTCGGATCGAGATTCTTCGGATGAGACCGGCCGTCCATGTAGATCGTGCGGAACGTATGCGGGCCGCCGATATCCATGATGAAGATTCTTTGAAGGTCGCCGAACTCGACAAATTCCACGCCATAAGGAGTGAGGAACTGCCGCGGACCGCCCGACGGCTTGCAGCGCGTGTGCGGCTCGAATTGATTCGCGCGGCGGTACGTGAACAACGCCCTCGACCAATCCTGGAACGGCAAATCGTTGGGCTTTGGAGGCCACGGCTCTCCCGGTGTGCCGCCCGGCCCCGGCAACCAGATGCCGGCTTCCCCCGGCAGCGGCCCGAGCAGAACGCGCCCTTCCGCGTTCCTTGGAGCGGGACGAGCCGGCGGAATCTTCCGCTGAGGACGCACGGTTCCTGGATTCTGATTGCCCAGGTCCGGATCCTGCGCAAACACAAACGCGCATGAAACGAGAACCAATCCCGCGGCAAATCCGAGTTTTCTGAGGTTCATGCAGGTAAAGAAATCACAGTATCCGGCCGGGTACAAGAAATTTCCGGCCACGATGGCGCAGATGACGAGAATAAAGAACAGTGTATGATGCGGTGCCGCGTGGCATGTATGGCACTGAACGGATTTCGTATCATCACCCTTGAGAGCCGGCGTGCAGATCTCGTCCGAAATCTGGTGGCGGAGCAGGGCGGCGATTGCTTCAACGCGCCTTCGGTCCGCGAGCGTCCGCTCGATGCCAACCCCCAGGCAATTCAGTTCGCGAAGGACATGATTGCAGGACGTTACGATACAGTCATCTTCACAACGGGTGCAGGGACGCAATACCTTCTCGATGTGGCGTCTGCCGGCGGATCCGTCGAACCGTTTCTGGGCGCGTTGAGAAAGGTACAAATCGTTGCGCGTGGTCCGAAACCGGTTGCCGCGCTGCAAGAGGCAGGGGTCCCGGTTTCAGTCTGTGTTCCCGAATCTTACACGTGGCGGGAAGTGCTGGAGGCGACAGCGGCGATAAAAAGCAGCAGTGTTGCTGTTCAGGAATATGGAGTCCCGAACACAGAACTGATCGATGCGCTACGACTGCGCGGCCTGGCCGTAACGCCGGTTGCCATATATCGCTGGGACCTTCCGGAGGATACTGCACCTCTCGCGGAAGCCGTTCAACGGATATGCAATCGATGGTGCCACGCCATCCTGTTTCTTTCCTCGGTGCAGTTCACCAATCTGCTGCGCATCGCAGAACGCGCAGCGGTGCGGGACGCCATGCTGCTCGCTCTGCAACAGGACATCGTCGTTGTATCGATCGGACCGGTGATGACAGATACGCTTGTCCGCGAAGGTGTGCGGCCGGATTTTGAACCCAGACATCCAAAGCTTCATGTCTGCATCCGCCAGTTTTCCGAACAGGCTTCCGGCCTGATCTCCGCGAAACGCAGCGGCCGTCCGCAATAGCGGTTGCAATTCCTTCGCTGTTCTCGTATAAAAACATTACGGTTTGCTCATTGAAGCGCAGATCGCCTCCGTCCTCAGCCGAAAGGGAGCTGGGCACTGTTGTAGCGGGCTTTGCTGCGACTCTGTCTGTCCTGAAGCTCCTGATTTTCCAATCATTGTTGATTCCCCACCCGCGTGGGCACACCTGCTCGACGTCGAGCGATTCCAACAGCTGAGATTTCAACATTTGAAGGGAGTCCTATGGACTACGTCATTCCGGCGGAAGTCGTATCGAACGCGCTTGATGCGGCGGTAAAGAAATCGAATCTTCTTATCCGCGACATGCTGATTCGCGGTGCATTATCGGGCGTTTTCCTCGCCTATGCCACATCATTGGTCTTTGTCGCACTTTCTCAAGGCCTGCCTGCGCTGGTAGGCGCCATCATTTTCCCGGTCGGTTTCGTCATGCTGGTGTTGCTCGGTTTCGAACTCGCCACCGGAAACTTCGCTCTACTTCCTGCGGCATGGATGGACGGGCGCATTTCCGCCGGCGCGCTCCTGCGCAACTGGTTCTGGGTCTTGATCGGCAACCTGCTTGGCAGCGTCTTTTATGCTGTTCTGTTCTATCTCGCAATTACGAATTTCGGCACCAGCAACGGGGGCGCGCTGGCCGACCTGGTCCGGCAGACCGCCCAGAAAAAAACGCTCGGCTACGCGGCACTGGGAGCGAGCGGCTGGGGCGCGGCATTTGTGAAAGCAATCCTCTGCAACTGGATGGTCACGACCGGAACGATGCTGGCTTTCGTTTCTCGGTCGACGATCGGCAAAATCGCGGCGATGTGGCTGCCGATCACGATCTTCTTTGCGCATGGCTATGAACACTCGGTCGTCAACATGTTTGTCATCCCTGCCGGCATGCTTCTTGGCGCTCCCGTCTCCCTGAAGCAATGGTGGTTATGGAACCAGATCCCGGTCACGCTCGGAAACATTCTGGCCGGAGCGCTCCTCACAGGAATTGTTCTCTGGTACACCTTCGCGCGAACGGAAGCGTCCACAAACCAAACTTCAGAGGCGCCGGCGGCAGAAGCTGTGGCGACAGGAGACTAGTTCTATGCGACTGCCAGCTGTTTTTTTATTCATGTTTTCGGCGGCAGCGGCGAACGCCCAGACCGCTTCACTTGTGCCGTCACAACCGGTTGCCGCAGCATCTCAGCCTGCGCAGGCGGCGGCGCCTCAGCCGCTGAAACTCGGCGGCTGGACCGTGACCGGCAGCTTACGCGCGCGCGGTTACAGCTGGGATTGGTTCAAACCCACTGCCGGCAACAATGACTATCAGTACTCCGGAAATATCCTGCGCTTCGGCTTCGCGGCCTCCGAGCACGGAACGGACTTGAATGCGGAATTCGCGGTGCCCTTCATGCTCGACCTTCCCACTGGGGCGACAGGCACGGGGGCAAACCAGGGCGCGCTTGGACTGGGCTCGAATTACTTCACCGCCAACAATAATCGCCAGAATGTCGCCATGATCTTTCCGAAACAGTTGTACGCGAAGTTCAATCTCGCGGGCGACAAGGGAAACACCCTTCAAGTTGGACGTTTCACTTTTCTCGACGGTTCGGAATTGGCGCCCAAGGATGCGACTCTTGCCGCGCTCAAGCGTGACCGCGTGGCGCAACGACTGCTCGGAGATTTCGGATTTTCCGATGTCGGCCGCAGCTTCGACGGCGGCCATTATTCCTATTCGCCATCGGCGTCCAATAATTTAACCGTGATCGCGGCGGTGCCGACGCGCGGAGTCTTCCAGGTCGACGGCTGGGGATGGAACCGTATCGCATTCGGCTATGCATCCTACACGCACGAATGGGGGAGCGGGCATCATGCCGCCGACACGCGCGTGTTTGCGATCGAATACGACGACTGGCGGCACATTCTCAAAACCGACAACCGGCCCACCGCGGTTCGTAAAGCCGACACCGAAAACATCGTCATCAATACCTTCGGCGGCCACAGCATTCATGCTTTCGATACCGGCGCCGGAACCTTCAACCTCATGATCTGGGGCGCCGGACAGACCGGGCGTTGGGGTCTACAGAAACAGCGCGCCGGAGCAGTCGATGCGGAAGCCGGATTCCAACCGAAGATCGCCGCGCTGAAACCGTGGATTCGCGGCGGCTACACCTGGGGTTCCGGTAGCGACAGCACGAGCGGCGGCACTCACGGCACGTTCTTCCAACTGCTGCCCACACCGCGGCTGTATGCCCGCTCACCGTTCTACAACATGATGAACACCGAGGATCTCTTCGGCGCCCTGATACTGCGGCCGAATTCCAAGCTGACGACGTCCAGCGAATTTCATTCTCTCCGCCTCTCCGACGCTAACGACTTCTGGTATGCCGGCGGCGGCGCCTTTCAGCCCTGGTCGTTCGGTTATACCGGACGATCGACAACCGGCCGCAGGTCGCTCGGAAACCTGTACGACACCAGCGTGGAATATCGCCCGCATCCGAAAGCGACGTTCACGGCCTACTTCGGTTACACCCAAGGTCTGGCAGCCATACAGGAGATTTATCCGGCGGGCAAGGTCAGCAGGTTCGGATACCTCGAAGCGCTATATCGCTTCTAGCAGATGAACAAAAAAGAACGGCTCATTGTTATCGGCAACGGAATGGCGGGCGCAAGGTTGGTCGAAGACCTTGCGGCCCGCAATGGCCGTGATCGTTTTGAGATTGTCGTCTTCGGCGATGAGCCGTACGGCAATTACAACCGTATACTCCTGTCGAATGTCGTCGCCGGCTCTCACGAGCCCAAAGACATTTTCCTGAACCCGCTCGAGTGGTACGAGCGGAACGGCATTGCCTTTCGCCCCGGCGTGCGCGTGCTCAAGGTGGATCGGGCGAACAAGGTCGTTTTCGCAGCCGATGGTATCGAAGAGCACTATGATCGCCTGGTATTCGCTACAGGCTCCAAACCCTTTGTCCCTCCGATTGAAAGGCTCAAGGACGATAGCGGCCGGTTCAAGGACGGCATTTTCCTGTTCCGTACGCTCGACGATTCGCTGCGGATCATCGATTACGCCGCGAAGGCGGGCAAAGCTGTTGTTCTCGGCGGCGGCCTGCTTGGCCTCGAGGCAGCCCGCGGCCTGCTGAATCGCGGCCTCGCAGTTCACGTCGTCGAATTGGCGCCGCACCCCATGTCCCTGCAGTTGGATGCTCAGGCGGGCGCCATCCTTCGCGCCACGCTCGAAAGGCTCGGGATCCGGTTTCATCTCGGCAGATCGGTGACCGGCGTGAACGGTTCGGGCTCCGTGGAGAGCGTCACGCTCAACGATGGTCACATCGAGTCATGCGGCATGTTTGTGATCAGCGCGGGCATCCGCCCGAACGTCGAAATCGCCAAGGAAGCGGGCTTGACCGTCGAGCGCGCGATTGTTGTCGGCGACGATCTCGCGTGCGTGAACGATTCTTCCGTCTTCGCCATCGGTGAATGCGCGCAACACCGCGGGCAGGTTTACGGTCTTGCCGGACCCTGCCGGGAACAGGCAAAGGTCCTCGCCATGAGACTGAGCGGCGCGAACCCGCGCGCCGTCTATACCGGATCGAGCACCTCGACCTCGCTCAAAGTCATGGGCGTGGACCTCACGGTTTTAGGAAGCAAGGAACCCTCCGATGAGAAAGACGGCGCCGTCACTTACAGCGATCCGCAGCGTGGCGTCTACAAAAAGGTGATCCTTCGCGAAGGCCGCGTGACGGGCGCAATTCTCCTGGGCGACACGCGAATCGCAAACACGCTCCTGCGCGCCTTCCATAAAGGCGAAGCGGTCACCGCGACCCCACAGGAACTGTTGTTTCCCGCCGCTTCCGCGGGAACGACCTCGGAACCTCAGGATCTTCCGTTGGAATCTGCACCGGATGAACCCTTAAAAGAAGTCGTGGCTGTTATCCGCCCGGAAAGCTGGATCAAAACCAAGCTGAAAGTCGCGGAGCTCGGCATCGATACCTTCACACAACACCGCGTCGCCGGACGTGGACGCCAGAAAGGCTTGCATTTCCTCGCGCGCCGCGGCGCGGCATCCGGAACAGGCTTTCGCTACCTGCCGAAGCGGATGGCTTCATGGATCGTCCCGCTAAGCCAGGTTCAATCCGTCGTCGAG
Organism: Terriglobia bacterium; assembly: GCA_036496425.1. NCBI lineage: Bacteria > Pseudomonadati > Acidobacteriota > Terriglobia > Terriglobia bacterium. The sequence continues at coordinate 16,787 of DASXLG010000072.1, forward strand.
GCGATCATCGATGCGAATTGGACCGGGCAGATCGGCGATGGAAAGATTTTCGTACTGCCGCTCGATGGGACCGTGCAGATCGAAACCGGGGAGCAGGGTGCGATTCCTGAAACGGCAGATCATGCCCTGACCAATGCCTGAAAGGAGCAAAAAGAGCAATCATGCGTCCAGGCTCGAATCCGATTGAAGAATACAAGCAGGCGAAAAACGGCGATCCGCTGCGAATCCGCGAAGACCTGCCCTGTCTGGCCAGTCAGGGCTGGGAAGCGCTCTCTCCGGCAGATAAGGAACTGCTGAAGTGGATTGGCGTGTTCTTCCGGAAACCGACGCCGGGAAAATTCATGATGCGCATCCGGATGCCGAACGGATTCGCAACGAGCAGACAGCTCGCCGCAATCGCCGAGCTCTCCTCCCGCCTCGGTAACGGCACGCTCGACATCACGACGCGCCAGCAGATCGAGCTTCGGGGATACTGCCTCGAGAGCGCTTCCGAAATCCTCGAACGGCTGCGCGGCGTGGATCTGAGCACACTTCAAACGGGTCAGGATAACGTCCGGAATATCAATGGATGTCCGCTGGCCGGAGTGAACCCGAATGAATTGCTGGATGCCTCCGGTCTCGTATTGGCGCTGGACCGGACAATTGTCGGCGATCGGGGTAATCCCGAATTCGCCAACCTCCCGCGCAAAATCAATATCGTTGTCACCGGTTGCGTCGAAAATTGCACCCACAGCGAATCGCAGGACATCGCGCTGGTCCCGGCGACGAAATTCATTCACGGGACACTCTATTCCGGATTCCACATCCTGGTTGGCGGGAAGATGGGCTCCGGAGGTTTCACCATTGCCTCCAATCTCGGTTGGTTTGTCGAACCCGATCAGGCCGAGGACGTTGTCGTGCAGATCGTCAAGCTGTTCCGCGACGAAGGGCTGCGCGGCCCGAGAACCAGATGCCGCCTTGCATTTCTTCTGGAAGACTGGGGCATCGACCGTTTCCGCGCGGCACTCGTCAAACGGCTCGGCTGGCAGCCTTTGCCCGAAGGCAAGGATGCGCGCTCCGATGGACACAACGATCACTTCGGCGTGCATCAACAGAAGCAGCCCGGGCTCTATTCCGTAGGACTGCGTGTGGATGTCGGCCGGATCAGCCACGATTCGCTGGGCGAACTCGCGAGGCTCTCCGAATTCTACGGGAACGGAGCCGTCCGCTTCACGACCGGACAGGACGCCATTCTCGTCAATATTCCCGAGCACCATCTGGATGCCCTGCTGGATGAACCTCTGCTGAAGGAATTGCCGCCGGGGCCGTCGCGTTTCTTCCGAGGCATGGTGAGCTGCACCGGAACCGACTATTGCAGCCTTGCTCAAATCGATACCAAAAGCTGGGCGATGAAAACTTCAGCCGCCCTCGAACAGCGGCTCGGACCTGACGGCAAGCCGATCACGCTCCATTGGTCCGGCTGCCCTGCCGGCTGCGGCAATCACCTGGCTGCCGATATCGGTTTGCGGGGAATGAAAGTGAACGTCGACGGCCGCTCCATCGAAGCCGTTGCCATCTACGTCGGAGGAAAGACCGGGCCGCAGGCGCGGGCGGGAACACAGATCATGGATCTGGTCCCGTGCGACGAGGCGTTGCCGGACGTGCTCGCCAACGTCGTCAAGCACCTGCCTCTATTCAAACAGGTTCAGGCCCGGCCTACGGTGCGCGATCGGATCTTAATGGTGCCTGCCGATATGGCGGAAGAGGATTTCGACTCGGAAGAAACCTAGACACCGCCGGCAGTGAGCCTCTCAGAACTCAAACCGGACGCGCCGGCTCCCAAACGGACGGTGGCCAATGTTCCTTCGAAGAAGGCGGTCCAGATCAAGGTCTGCCGTGTGGACGAACTGAAGACCGGAATCGGATATCCGGCTGCCGTGCAGGGAAAATCCCTCGCCCTGTTTTTGCATGGCGACGGACGGATATTCGCAATCGACGCCGTCTGCCCGCATGCCGCCGGTCCATTGGAAGAAGGAAAGGTAGATAAATGCGAGGTCATCTGTCCGCTGCACGATTACCGGTTCGATCTCGTCACCGGCCGGTGTTCGACCGATCCGGAGTTCGCCATAGGGACATATCCCGTCATGGTTGAAGAAAATCAAGTCTGGGTGGAGATTCACACATGAGAATGATTCGCGCCGTTATTCGTCCCGAACGGGAGGAACAGGTTATTGACGCCCTGGAAGCGACCGGCATCGTATCGCTGACAAAGATGGATGTCTTCGGCAGAGGACAACAACGCGGCGTCCAGGTCGGCAATACGGTCTACAGCGAGTTGCCGAAAGTCATGCTCACCCTCGTCGTCGAGGAGGACAAGCTCGAAGCCGCCGTCGCCGCTATTCAAGCCGGGGCCAGAACCGGCCAGCACGGCGACGGGAAAATCTTCATCAATTCCGTCGATGCCGTCTATACCGTCCGAACCGGCAAGAAGGTGGAAGGATGACGCCTGTGTTCAGGTGGGCTGGAACTCCCCTCCTGATTCAGGAGGGGTTTTGCACAAAAACTGGCTGAGGTGGACATTCCCCGCCTTTCCAAGGCGGGGTGGCTGCGCCACTGATAAAACGTGCCCGTTCCTTAGCGGCGCAGACGGGGCGGTTAGTAACTTCAACAAAATAAGGTGCGCTGCGCGGTTCCTGGATAACCGCCCCGCCCTCACGTTCTAACGGTTTGATCGCTCGGGCACCCCGCCTTGGAAAGGCGGGGAATGTCCGCCCAACCAGTTCTTGTGCAAAGCCCCCCAGGAGGGGAGTCGCCTCACGAAAGGATGCGTCAAATATATTGACGCCCTGACTCAGGCGGGGAGTTGGATGCCTCAAACCGTACATACTTCAGCGAGCCCGTGCGGAATCCTTCGTAGATCCGGGATCCCCTGATTCCGGCAAAATCCTCAAACGAAGACCGGAGAAAGGCCGGCACCAGCGTACCGATCAGCTTTATCTTGCGGTCATTATCCCGGTCGAGTGCCGACAGAACCTGACTCGTGATGTCTTCTTCACGACGAAGCGAGAAGCCATTCGCCCACAAGAGATTTTCCCACTCCGCGATATCGACGCTTTCACGCAGATCGGCATACAGGAAATATCCTTCCGGCCTCAGAACGCGATGCACTTCCTTAAAGAACGTTGCGAGATTCGGGTAGCAATGCGATGACTCGACATTCACGACCACGTCAAAAGTGGAATCGGCGAAAGGCAGGTTCTCCGCGTCGCCGGTCCGGAAGTCGAGTCCGGGAGCGTGATGCGTTTTGCGGCAAAAACCGATCGCGCCGCTGGAGAGGTCGACTCCCGTCATCTGTTGAGGGTTTTTGTACCGCGCAATAAAAGAACATCCTCCGCCGCGGCCACAGCCCACTTCAAGAACCCGCTTGCCCATAAGATTGACAGGAGCAGTGACGTAGTCATAAAGCTGGATACAAAATCGATTGCTTTCATCGGCGGCGTCCAACGTCAGACGGGTGACCTTCGGATCGTCGAATCCGTAATTCATGAAGGTCCAGTCCGCGCCGCGATAGCGTCGCGCGAGAAACCCGTACCAGGTGCGCCACAGCTTCTTCTGGAGAAATCGAACACGCAGCAGAGCTGCGAATAGACCCGTCAACACAGCTCAGCGGCCCTGCGTTGAGGTCAACACCAGCTTTTGCGCGCGGCGGTTGCGGCCGATTTCCGCGGTGTAGATATTTCCTTTGGAATCGATGGCAAGGTGGTGCAACGTGCCGAACTCCCCGGGGCCGGCGCCGGCGCGGCCGAACGTGGTGACGACGTCGAGCGTCATGCGGTTCAATACGACGATCCGAGAATCGGCCAGGTCTGCGACATACAGAAGGCGTTGTCCGGCATCCGGAGAGAACGCAAGACCGGCAGCGGTCTGCCCTGTGGTGCCGATGGACTTTTGCGTGATGTAGTTTCCCGCGGTCGTGAAAACCTGGATGCGGTGATTGGCACGGTCGGCGACATAAACCATGCCGTCGGCCGACACCTTGACGCTGTGAACCAGACCGAATTGCGACGAGGCGTCCCCTGCCGCCTCCGGTCTATTGCCGAATGCGCCCCACATGCGTTTGAAGGCTCCCGTCCCCGCGTCGAACACAGCCACGCGCACGTTGCCATAGCCGTCGGCGACGAAGATCTCATTCGCCTTCCGATTCAGGAAGGCGTCCGCCGGTTGATGCAGGTTCCGCGTGTCCGCATTCCCCTTGCTCGTATTGCGGCCGCCGATCTGCAGGACAAATTTTCCGGAAGTCGTGAATTTCAAGAGCATGTCGTCCGAATCGCCCGGAGGCAGCGGCGTTCCATATCCATTATTCCCGCCGATCCAGACGAAGTTGGAGGGATCGACATAGATGCCATGCTCCCGCTCCGGCCAGTCGTATCCTTTCGCGGGTCCGCCCCAACTCGACAGGAACTTTCCGGCTGCATCAAATTCCAGAACCGGAGGCGCCGCTTTTGCCCTCTGTTCCGCAGGGACAGTGTTCGGCCGCTGAATGATCCAGACATGATCCTTCGAATCGACCGCGACAGACGACACTTCTCCGAAAACCCAACCATTCGGAATCGCCGGCCAGGACGGATCGGGACGAAAGACGGGCGCCGGCGCGCTTGATTGTCCCGTGATGTGGACGGATACGGCGAGAAGCATGCCCGACGCCAGAAGGCCAACGAATACGAGGTGTTTGCTGAAGCCCAAGTGAACCTCCGGGTATATTGTAAAGCCCGCAGCCGCGGAGCGGCTGTCTCTAATCCGTCCGAAGTGTGGCGGCAGGATTGGTTCGGCTCGCGCGATATGCCGGAACAAACGCTCCAAACAATGAGGCGGCAAGGAGCACGACGGCCGCCAGCACAAAGGTGAGCGGAGATAGGATGATGGCTTGCCTTCTTGCTGCCTCGGGATCCATACCGGATCGGACCCGTGTTTCAATCTCATGCTGCAGATGAAACTCGAGTTCATCGGCCATCTCCTGCTCGACCTTTTTGCGGAAGAACAAACAGCGAAGACGGTAGAGAATGTCGCTCCACATGGATATGCCTCGAGGATTTTTGTGACTGCGAACATCAGCTTCCGCCAGTTCTTTGTAACCGTTTCCAGCTGGCGACGGCCGGATCTGGTGAGCTCGTAATACTGCGCGCGGCGATCGTTATCGGAATTGCCCCATTCGGCTTGATCCAACCCGCTCCAGCCGATGCAGCGCCGGATAAAGCGATCCCGGCTGGATCTGCAGCACCTCGCTCGCTCCTGTAGAAGAGAAAGGGGAACTTTATCGCGAGTATTTTTGCCCGTGGACTCCATGTGTATATACATTGTTGACACGCCTGGAAGATCCGCGTATTAGTGGAATTGGGGGGGTTATGAAAACCGTCGTGAAAAAGTGGGGTAACAGTGCTGCCGTGCGTATTCCGGCTGTCGTCATGGAAGCGATCCCGCTTGAAGTTGATGCACCGGTCGATGTGCGCGAGGAAGCAGGACGGATCGTCATCGAGCCGATCCGCCAAGAGTCATATGACGTGAATGCCCTGATTAAAGGCATCACCCGCGAGAATCTTCACGAAGCGATCGATTTCGGCATGCCTCAGGGAAAAGAGGTCTGGTAGTGGCGAAGAGCTACGTACCGGACGCCGGCGACGTCGTCTGGCTGAACTTCACTCCGCACGCAGGACGAGAGCAAGCCGGCCACCGGCCCGCCATCGTTTTGAGTCCGGCCGCTACAACAGCAAGACCAGCCTGATGCTCTGTTGTCCCATGACAACGCAGATCAAAAACTATCCCTTTGAAGTCCGGATCTCGGCGGCCGTTCCCTGCGTCGTGCTCTCCGACCAAATCAAAAGCATCGACTGGCGAGTCCGAAAAGCGAAACGCAAGGGTAAGGTGTCGGCGGACGCGTTGGCGGAGGTCCGTGCGAAGATTCACTCGTTGATAGGGTAATCCCGCCACTTGAAACGAACCAGGAATGGGAATCGCGTATTCGAGGCTTGTTATCAAAAGCGGATCAGGCCCAAGCTGATTTTGATGGCTTCATCAGCCTTGGCCATCGTTTCGGCGTCAACTATACCCAATCGCCGGAACAGCCGACTGCGATCCACGGTGCGGATCTGATCCAGTCGAATGGACGATCGCACGTCGAGGCCGTTCCTGGAATTTGGTTCAACGACCACCTCGACTGGGTAAGGGACTGGCGATAGCGTGGATGTGATCGCCGCAACGATAGTCAAAGGGCTGTACCGATTGCCAACGTCATTTTGTATGACTAATGCCGGTCTGGTTTTCTTGATTTCGTGGCCGACAGTCGGATCAAAGGAGCAAAGGTAAACTTCACCTCGGCGAAGAGGATTCACTTTCTGCGTTTGGCTGGGCGGCCGGCGCGGGGCTGTCGTCCTGCCTCTTCTTCCAGGGGGAACCACTCGGCGGCAATCTTCAGGCTGTCGTCTGCGCCGGCCAGGTAACCGGCCTTAAGTTGCTCACGCAAGATCTGTTTGCCGCGCGTTTCGACATAGTGAAGCACTGCCTCCGAAATAAAACGGCTGCGGTCGCCTTTGGGCGCGACTCTGTCCAGTACCTCCAGCGTTTTCTCGGGCAATAAAATATTGATGCGTTTGTTCATAATGAATCGCCGCCTATTTCCACTGTACACACACATCGTGTGGAGGTCAAATGTCGGGCAAAACGCGCGGACAATCAGCAATTTACGAGGTGCATCACGTCCATGCGGTCTCCTTTGACATGTTATGCTTCAGATAATGGAAAGGACAATTCGCCGATTCGATTCATTGTCCGAGGCAGACGCTGCCGAAGACGAATACTATGCTTCTCTGACTCCTGAAGAGCGTCTAAACATTTTGCTGGACCTCGTGGAAATGCACCGGAGCAACCAGGATGAAGCTGCAGAAGGATTTGCGAAAGTTTATCGAGTTGATGAACTCTCACGCAGTTGATTTACGTCCTGGTCGGCGGCCATGCGGTAGCTTGGCATGGACATCCTCGCCTCACCGGGCGACATGGATTTCTTCGTCCGCGCGTCTCCGGATAATGCCGATCGGATGATCTCCGTTCTCTCGGCATTTGGCTTCAGCGATATTGCCGATCTCAAATCCACATTGATCCAATCGGACAAGGTTATACAGTTAGGCCGTCCACCGCATTGATCTTCTGACCGGAATCAGCAACTCGATGGACTGCCTGTGCGGATGCTTGGACTCGACGATCTGATCAAAAACAAGCAAGCCTCGGGCCGGCCGAAAGATCTGCTGGATTTGCAAAAACTCCGGAACCGCAGCTAAGCGCCGATATCGAATCCGCTGCGATTTCCGATGATTCCATCGTTCAATCGGCCCGCGCTGCGACAGCGGCATCGCTATCTCCGGCTCGAACGCATTCTGAAATAATTGCATTGAACACATCTACTATGTAGTAGTAGAGTAATGCAATTAATAGGAGATACACTTGACTCAACCGAAGCTTACCCGGCTTGAACTGCAGATTCTCGAAGCTCTCTGGGCTCATGGAAAAGCCTGCGTGCGGGAGATTCTCGAATCCTTTCCGGAACCGCGTCCGGCCTATACCACCATTCAGACCACCGTGTACCGGCTGGAAGGTAAAAAAGCCGTACGCCGTGTGCGGAAGATCGGAAATGCGGACATCTTCGAGCCGATCATCGCCCGGGATGTGGCGCGACACCGGATGCTCGACGAGATTCTGAGTCTATTCGGAGGGCGGGCTCAACCGATGATGGCGCAGTTGGCGGAGGCGGGAAAGCTGACACTCGACGATGTGCGGGAACTGGAGAAGACGATCAAGAGACTTGAGCAACAGAAGAAGACGGAAAGGACAGGTAAATCCAAATGATCGGCATATTGACCAATCATCTCTGGCAATCGACGCTGTTCGCCGCTGTGGCAGCGTTGCTGACTGTTGCATTCCGCGGGAACCGGGCTCAGGTCCGCTATTGGCTGTGGTTCAGCGCGTCCTTGAAGTTCTTCGTTCCTTTCGCGCTGCTGATGAGCGTGGGGAGCCATCTGCAATGGGCGCCGGCCGCGAAGAAGATCGCCACGCCTGCCATCACCTTCGCAGTGGAGAAAATTGCGGAACCATTTCCCAGCGCGGCAGTAACGGTACGTCCGGCGCCAGGCTCTGCTATGGATCGGGATCGTCTGGTGACCTTTTCATTATTTGGTTTGTGGATGATTGGATTTGGAGCCATTGCGCTGCTGAGGCTTCGCGCGTGGCGGCGCATCCGCGCTGTTGTGCGTGCGAGCACTCCGCTGGAAATTACGACGATGGCGATTCCGCCGAATCTTCAGGTTCGTTCGGCTCCGGGCCTTCTGGAACCCGGAGTTGTCGGGTGGTTGCATCCCATCCTTCTCCTACCGGCGGACATCACGGAACGCCTCACGACGCGTCAATTCGAGGCGGTGCTTGCTCACGAATTGTGTCACGTCCAAAGGGGCGACAATTTAACGTCGGGAATCCATATGATCGTCGAAGCGGTGTTCTGGTTTCATCCCTTGGTCTGGTGGATCGGTGCGCGGCTGGTGGACGAACGCGAGCGAGCCTGCGATGAGGACGTATTGCGGCTCGGCAATGACGCCCTCGTGTATGCCGATGGGATCCTGCAGGTCTGCAAGATTTACCTGGAATCGCCACTGCGCTGCATATCCGGAGTGAGTGGATCGAACGTGAAGAAGCGAATCCAGGCGATTCTGGCGGGACGCGTTGCCGGGGAATTGAACTTCGCAAAGAAAGCAGCCTTGGCCGCTGCCGGAATGTGGGCTTTGGCGGTACCGCTCGTCGTCGGGATGATGCATGCGTCTTCATGGCAGGCAATTACGCGGCCCGCGACCATGCCGAAATGGGAGGCGGTTTCGATCAAGGCCTGCAAGCCGGGCGAGAGAGGCGGCAGAGGCAATAGAGGAGGCGGCGTCGATCGCGGCGATACGTCTCCAGAAAGGCTGAACATTTCATGCATACCAGTTTCTGGTCTCATTCACGAGGCTTATCTCACGTTCACAGACGGCAAAGCCGACCCTTTAAGAAATTTGCCGATTGAAGGTGGTCCGGAGTGGATCAAGTCCGATCTCTACCAGATCAATGGGAAGGCCGAAACCAGGACGACGCAGGAAATGATGATGGGGCCGATGCTCCAGGTCCTACTGGAGGATCGCTTTAATTTGAAGATCCATTTGGAGACCCGTGATGTCCCGGCCTACGCGATGAGAATTGCGAAAAATGGTCCAAAACTTCAGCCCTTTAAAGAAGGCAGTTGTATTCCTCTCAGTAGTCTCAGAGATGGGCCGCCTCCAGCGTTTCTACCGGGACAACAGCCATTAATCTGTGGCGTCGAGGCTATCTGGTCAAAAGGTCAAGATCGAATTCTGGATATGTATCAGGTGAGCATCAACCAGTTTTCGGGAGTGCTCCGTAGATACTTAAATCGCCCAGTTATCGATGAAACCGGCATCGGAGGGCCATTCGAGTTCCACCTGGAGTTCGCCCCGGACGAGAGCACGCCATTGCTTCTGCTTCGTCCTCCTGGTGAACCTGCTCCTCCAGAAAACGAGCCGCGCGGACCTTCGATTTTTACGGCAGTGGAGGAGCAACTCGGATTAAAGCTGGAGCCTATAAGAGGTCCCGGCGAGTTTCTCGTTATCGACCGCATCGAGAGGCCATCAGAGAATTAGCGACGCAATTGACGCCGATGGTCGTGTGCGGTCAAAGAAGATGTGAGCGAATTGGAAAACACATTGAAAGGTCAGTTAGCCCCTCATTCAGGAGGGCGTTAATATACTTGACGCATGCAAGCCGCGGAGCGGCGGAAGAGCTTAGCCACGGCCGTTAGGCCGTGGTTCCGGAGTCCCGCGTACACTCAGCCCCGTAAGGGGCGAAAGACACTGTCGCCGCTCCGCGGCTCACTTACGCGCAAATCGTAACCACGGCCTAACGGCCGTGGCTAAGCTCTTCCGCCGCTCCGCGGCTTGGATGCGTCAGTTATATTAATGCCCTATATCAGGAGGGGTAGTGTGCCTTAGAGATTGTTCCAATTCATTCGCCTCATCGTGAATGGTCCTGGAACGCCGGTGAGCTCAAATCTGAGTTTGAGATCTTTCCCGTATCCCGAGATGCTAGGAGCGATCGGCTGTTTCCGGCCAGCATCCCAAGATGCTAAAAGGATCAATCTTTTCTTGACACTATCTGCGGATACTACGCAGGTCATCTATTTTTCTTACAGTATCTTGAGATACAGTAAGAGACTGCTATATTTCCTTATTACATTTATTGATACTAAAGGGATGTCACTCATTCCGCATAACATATCGACATACTAGAAGCACCAAATTATTTCTTATCAATATATTGAGACACTGTAAAGGTTATCTCATTTTCATACAGCATATTGATATATTGACAGGATTCCGTTAATTTCCTCTAGTATCTTGAAATACTAGAAAGATCCATTATCTTCCCGTTAGCTTTCTGACATGCAACAAAAATCATCATCATTCCTTACAGTACCCCAACCAAACTAAGAAGCAGCTGCTTATTCCTCTTAGTATCTTGCGATGCTATACGGCATCTGTCTTTTCCTCCTAATATCCCGAGACATTACGAGGAATCTTAATTCTTGCCGCAATACAACCGAGCGTGCTATAAACCGCTGAAAAATATGGCAGCACTGACAGCCTTACTGGACTTCGCGAAATATCGGCCGCCACAGCTACGCACTTTCGGCGTGCACATTCACGACTCTATGGATGGAAATCCGGCGTTTCCTACTCCGCCGATCTCGATGGCTTCTTTGGCCGGGCAGGTCGATACGTTCGGAGCGCTGATCGCGGAAGCCATGGATGGCAGCCGGAAGGTGATCTCCGAGCGCGATAGGCAGGGAGCCGCACTTAAATCGATGTTGAAGCTGCTAGCCGGGTATGTCCAATTGGTTGCTGAAAGCGAAACCACGTTTGTGTCCAGCGGGTTCAAGCTCGCTTCCACCACTCGTAAGCAACCGCCGCCGCGCAACGAGGGCATCCGCAAGATCGTATTCGGCGATGTCAGCGGCACGTTCAAGCTCAAGGCGGTGGATGTGCCGGGCGCCTCCAGCTATCAACTGCGATTTGCCGTGCGGCAGATCGACCGCTCGCCGCTGGGCGACGAGTGGACCGTAAAGCAATTCAGCGACACGAGGAAGTTCCTGCTCATCACCGGGCTAAAACCCGGTACGTTTTATATACTCCAGGTCCGCGCCTTGATCGGCGAGGAATTCACCGACTGGAGCGATTCCATAACGCAGATGTGCAAATAGATTTTCTGCCGCAGATTTCCGCCGCCGCAGATTACGCAGATCACGCCGATGTGTAGTACACTCCCGGCAACTTTTTGGTGAGTCGGTTTAATGAATATGGGGGTGGAGTCGATGAAACGCTGTTTGCTTGCGGCCACGATGCTGCTGGCTGGTTTCTGCTTCAATACATTCGCGCAAACGACAAACGCAACCCTGGGTGGAACCGTTTCGGACGCGTCGCACGCGTTGATTCCGGGGGTGACGGTAACGGCAACAAACACGCAGACGGGAATCGTTTCGACCACGGTAACGAACGAAACCGGAACGTACAATTTTCCTTCTCTTCAAACGGGAACATACAAAGTATCGTCCGAGCTCCCGGGCTTTCAAACTGAAACTTATAACGGTGTCACGCTGGGCGTATCCCAGCAGGTACGCCTGAACTTCGCGCTACAGGTCAGCGGGCAGACGCAATCGGTTGAAGTGGCCGTCGCGGCGGATACCTTGATCGCGACGACGTCGGCATCGGTCGGAACCGTGCTTCCCGAGTACAAGGTCCGCGATCTGCCGCTCACTTCCAGGAACATTCTCGATCTCGTTACGACCTCGGCCGGCACCGAGGCAAGCAACTTCGCGGGCGGCCGCCTGACGGCGCTCAACACCACGCGCGACGGCATTCCGGTCAGCGACGGCCGGTACGACACCGGCATGGCGACAACGACATTCGTCAGCCCGGACCTGGTCGACGAAGTTCGAGTCATCGTGGCGCCAGCGGACGCGGAAATGGGCCGCGGCTCCGGACAGATCCAGATGACCACGCGCTCCGGAACCAACAACCTTCACGGCAGCATCTTCTGGGTCAACCGCAATTCATGGCTGAACGCCAACTCCTGGGGAAACAATTTCCAGGGCGCGGGAAAAGACTTTTACAACGGTAACCAGTTCGGCGGCCGCGTCGGCGGCCCGATCATCAAGAACAAGACATTCTTCTTCTTTCTGTTCGACGGCCAGCGCTTCCTGACCAAAGCCAACTTCACCGGCACGGTGTTGACGGACCAGGCGCGCCAGGGGATCTTCCGCTACTTCCCCGGCGTCCAGAACGCCAACATTCTGGCCAACATCCCAACCGTCGATCGCGCCGGTAATCCGGTTCAGCCTTCCACCGCAACCGGTCCGCTCGCATCGTTCAATGTGTTCAAACAGGCCAGCGGCGCGCCGTGGGATCCGTTCCGCACGACCATGGACACATCGGGATGGATCAATACGCTGCTGACCCGCATGCCCGAACCCAACGATTACACGGTGGGCGACGGTTTGAACACGGCCGGCATCCGCTGGCTGCGCCGCTCCGGAGGAAGCGACACGGCGAACGGCGATGGAACCGATACGAACCGGAACCAATACAACTTCCGCGTCGATCACAATTTCAACGCCAACCACAAAGCCTCCTTCAGCGGAACATGGGAACGCGACTCGGCCGAAACTTCGCAGGCCGGTCTCACCAGCTGGCCCGGCGGATACGACGGCCTGGTCAACCGCGCGCCGCGCGTCTTTACGGGTTCAGTGGTGTCGACGCTCTCTCCGCGCATCGTCAATGAATTCCGCTTCGGGCAGCGCAAGGCCTGGAATTACAGCTGGTCCTCGATCTGGCGGCCGGATTCGGTCGGCGCGGCGGCGCGGGCCGTTCTTCCGACCCACGGCGGAGTGGGTTTCTATCCCACTCAGGCCCTGATCGGCAGCAACATTATTAATAGCGTCGGCGGCCCGGCCACCCGCGGCCAGGAGAGCCCGCTCACGGACTTCAGCGACACGCTGAGCTGGACCAAGTCGAAGCACGCGTTCCGGGCAGGTTTTGACGTGCGTTTCACCCAGTCGAAAGGATTCAACGGCAGCAACAATCCGGCCTTCTACCAGATGCCGCTGGTCAGCGTCACCGCAGGAGGCAACGCGGTTCAAGGAATCTCCACGATCCCCGGCCTGACGGGCACCAGCGTCGCGACCGCGCAGAACCTGCTGCTGGATCTCTCGGGCTCCGTCGGCGATGTCACGCTCGGCAACGGCTTCAACGTCATCAATCCGACGGATACGGGATTCTCCGCGCAGGCCAGAGTGAAGGACTACCGTGAGAACGAGTGGAGCGCATTCTTCAAGGACGACTGGAAAGTGCGTTCGGACCTGACGCTCAATCTCGGACTCCGCTATGACTATTACGGCGTACCGTACGAAGGGCGCGGCATGAACGCGGCGCCCGCCGGGGGTCAGGCCGGCCTGTTTGGAATCAGCGGCACCAGCCCCAACGACATGTGGCAGCCGGGACATCTCGCCGGACAGCTCTCGACCCTCGAGCTGGTCGGAAAGAATTCGCCGAATCCCGGCACTCTGCTGTACAACAACCAGTGGAAGAACTACGGGCCAGCCATTGGTTTGAGCTGGGACCTGCCCTGGGGCGGAAAGGAAAAGACGGTCGTTCGCGCCGGCTACGGCATCAGCTATCAGGGAGCGGCGTCGTTCAATAATTACTTGAGCCTGTTCGTGGGCGCCAATCCGGGACTCTCCACGCTCCCTTCCCTGTCCACGCTCGGATTGGGCACGAGTTATTTCAACTTTTCGTCTCCCAATCTCCCCGTCCCCATTCCGGTGCCGACCAACGTGAAACCGTTGACGCCCGATCCGCTGGATCAGAAGACGAATCCGCTGCTCGGTTTCGCGGATAACCGGCTCACGCCATACATCCAGAACTTCAACTTCGAGATTCAGCGCGAAATCGCCAAGAATCTCACGCTTGAAGCCCGCTACATCGGCAGCAAAGGCACGCATCTGTACGGCGGCCTCTCCGTCAACGACGTGAACATCTATGAAAACCACATCCTGGACGCGTTCAACATCACGCGGGCGGGCGGGAACGCGCCGTTATTCGATCAGATGCTGGCCGGAATCACCCTGAACGCCGGAACGAACGCCGCGCTGGGCCAGGGGCCGGTGGGTCCGAACCTGAGCGGCTCGGCGGCATTGCGCGGCAACAGTACCCTCAAGGCACAGCTGGCCAACGGACAGGTCGCTTCATTCGCCAGCTTTCTGAACACCTCAACCACAGGCACGAATAAAGCGGGCGGCTTGTTCCTCAAGAACGGATTCCCGGAGAACTTTATCGTCGCGAATCCGCAGTACCTGGCCGTCATCATGGCCAACAACCCGGCCAGCTCGACATACCATTCGTTGAACATTCAGGTGACCAAGCGCCTGTCGCACGGCTTCACGAACCAGTTCTCGTATACCTGGAGCAAGGCGCTGGGCGAGAGCGACAGCGATGGGCCCATGGAGTACTGGAACCCGCGGGATCCGCATCTGAACCACGCCCCGCTGGGTTTCAACCGGACGCACGACTTCCGGAGCAACGGCACATTCGAACTGCCGTTCGGTCCCGGACGTCCGCTGCTGAGCGGCGGGCCGAAGATCCTTTCGCGCTTCGTCGAGCGCTGGCAGCTGGGCGGCATCTTCCATTGGGCTTCGGGAGCGCCCACGAACATCACCGCTTCCACCGCCCAGATCACCACTGCGCCGTTGCCGGCAACGATCAACCTGGCATCCACGCCGAATACGGCGATGATCCTGGGGAATTTTCCGAAGAGCAGCGGTAAACTCACCTACGCCGCCGTCGGCGGGAATTACTTCGGCAACCTGACGCAGGTCAACGATCCGTCGATGAGCAATATCACGACGCTCCAGACGCTGCAGACTTCGTTCAGCAATAAAGCGATCAAGGACGCCAATGGAAACATCATCCTGGCCAACCCCGCTCCGGGAACGCTGGGCACTCTCGGCCGCCAGTGGATCACCGGGCCCACGCACACGAACTTCGAC
>DASXLG010000073.1 GCA_036496425.1 Terriglobia bacterium
CTGCCACGGATTCAGTGGAGTTATGCCGAAGGCATGTTCGATGACAGGTTCCGCCCGCTCAAGTGGCTCAAGAAAGCCGCGTATGTCGGTACGCTGACCTTCCATCACCGCACGCAATTCGAGAATCTGGAAACGCGCACCCGCTGGCCCATGCCTTGCACTGCAGGCGAAACTTCTGCCGTCATCGACTTTGACGGGCGGGTTCGAGCCTGCGAATTGCGCAAACCGATCGGTAACCTGCGCGACCATGGCATGGACTTTCAGGTCTTCTGGGAGAGCCCGGCCCGGCAGGACGAACCCCGGCAAATCCAATGCGATCAATGCTGGTGCACCCATGTGTGCTTTATTCACGACAGCCTGCGGTACTCTTATAGAGCAACGCTTTTCGAGATCCCGAAGAACTACCTGCTTCGAAAAGCCTGGTGAGCGTTATGAAGCCTGTAAGAGTGCCCGATCTCCGGGCCATGAAAGAGCGGGGCGAGAAGATCGCCGTCTGGACCGCTTACGATTTCACGATGGCGCGTCTCCTCGATCGCGCCGGAATCGACGTGATTCTGGTCGGCGATTCGCTCGGGATGGTCGTCCTCGGCTACGACAACACGCTGCCCGTAACTCTTGAGATGATGATCCATCACACGGCCGCCGCCAGCCGCGGCGCCAAGCGCGCTTTGATCGTCGCCGACATGCCGTTTCTGACCTACCAGTTGAGTCTTGAAGATGCCATGCGCAACGCCGGCCGGTTGATTCAGGAAGGCGGCGCGGCAGCGGTCAAGATCGAGGGCGGCCGGCAGATCGCCGACACCGCCAAACGGCTGGTGGAGATCGGTGTTCCGGTCATGGGTCACATCGGCCTGACGCCGCAATCCGTTCATCAGCTTGGCGGTTTCCGGCAACAGGGACGCGATTCCGAAGCGGCCGACCGGCTGGCAAAAGATGCCGAGACCCTGGAACGCGCCGGCGTCTTCGCCGTGGTGCTGGAATCCATTCCAGCGGATCTCGCCGGACGAATCACGGCGAGCGTGAAAATTCCAACGATCGGTATCGGCGCTGGATCACAATGCGATGGCCAGGTCCTCGTCAGCCATGATGCTCTCGGGCTTACCGATGCGCCTCCGCCCTTTGCAAAACAGTACGCGCAGCTCTCGGATCAGATCAGCTCAGCCGTGCGCGCATATATAGAGGATGTCCGTGCGGGCGGTCCACACCGTTAAAGAACTCCGAAACGCCCTGGAGGCTGCCACAAATATCGGTCTTGTGCCGACAATGGGCGCTTTGCACGCCGGGCACGAGAAGCTGATTGAGACGGCGCGCCGGGAATGCGGCACGGTTGTGGTCAGCATCTTTGTCAATCCCACACAATTTGGACCTGGCGAGGACTATTCCCGCTACCCGCGCACGCTGGAACAGGACCTGTCGGCCTGCGAACGCCTGGGCGCCGACCTTGTCTTCTCGCCTTCCGTGGAAGAAATGTATCCCGAACCACAGCTGGCGTTCATTGACGTGGCGCGCGTCAGCGAACATCTGTGCGGCAGATTCCGGCCGGGACATTTTCGGGGCGTAGCGACAGTTGTTCTGAAACTACTGAACATCGTGCAACCGCAGCAGGCCTATTTCGGCGAAAAGGATATGCAGCAATTGGCGGTCATCCGCCGAATGGTGACGGATCTGAATCTGCCGGTCCGGATTATCGGCGTAGCGACGGTTCGTGAAGGAGATGGTCTGGCTCTGAGTTCACGGAACAAGTATCTGAATGATGGCGAACGGAAAGCTGCGCCGGCTCTATATAAGTCATTGCGGGAAGCGGCGGCGCGGATACAGGAAGGGGAAACGGATGCCGCCGCGGTACGCCTTGCGGCTATGGGAATTCTTCAACAGGAGCCACTGATCCGCGTGGAGTATTTTGAGATTGTAGACCCCAAGGATCTGCAGCCGGTTGCGGCAATCCGGAATCCCGTCCGGATCGCGGCCGCCATCTGGATTGGCAAAACTCGACTGATCGATAACATTGCTGTCAATGATTTCTAGCCGCAGATGACGCGGATGACGCAGATGGCCGCGTTAAAGGTCTTTTTGCGCTTATATCTGCGTCATCCGCGTCATCTGCGGCTAATGAATCCCCGCGTTCTGGTATCCTTACTGCCTTATGAAAAAGGATATCCATGTTGCGCATAGTCCGGATTCGGACGACGCGTTCATGTTCTACGCCCTGGCCACAAAGAAGATCGACACCGGGGACCTGAATTACGTTCACAAGCTGAGTGACATCGAGACGCTGAACCGGAAAGCCATGAAAGGCGAGTACGAAGTGTCCGCGATCTCGTTCCACGCCTACGCGTATATGTCCGACAAGTACGCCCTGATGTCGTGTGGCGCGAGTATGGGCCAGAACTACGGCCCGATCGTCGTATCCGGCAAGCCCATGCGGGCGAAGAGTCTGGCGAACAACAAAATCGTTGCGATTCCCGGCACATTGACGACAGCCTTCCTCGCGCTCCGTCTGTTCGAGCCGGATGTCCAATACAAAGTGGTTCCGTTCGACGAGATTCTGGAAGAGGTTCAGAAAGGCAACTACGACGCCGGTCTTCTCATTCATGAAGGCCAGCTGACATACCGCGAGATGGGGCTGCACAAGGTGCTCGATCTTGGCGAGTGGTGGTTGAAGGAAACCGGCCTGCCGCTTCCTCTCGGCGGCAACGTCATCAAGCGGGATCTGGGCAAGCGATTGATAGACCGGATCGCGGTCGACATTAAGACCAGCATTCAGTACGCGCTCGACCACCGTGTTGAAGCGATGGACTATGCCATTCAATTCTCCCGCGGCCTCGACACGCAGCGTGTCGACCGGTTCATTGGAATGTATGTGAACGAACTGACGCTGGATTACGGCCCGCAGGGCCGTCAAGCCGTGAAAAAACTGCTGCAGGAAGCCTACAAGAAGAAGATCATTCCCGAACGTGTTGAATTGGATTTCGTCTAATCCTTAAATGAGCGGCTACTAATGAGCGGCGACACACCCCAGGAACTGGCTGCCCGGCTCTGGCAGGAAGCTTATCAGCATCAGATGAACAAAGAGCTGGACGAAGCCGTCGAGCTCTACCAGCGCTCCATTGCCGCGTATCCCACCGCTGAGGCCTACACATTTCTCGGATGGACATACAGCTGGATGGGACGTATCGACGCTGCCATCGAGCAGTGCCGCAAGGCGATCGAAGTCGACCCGGCATTCGGCAATCCCTACAACGACATCGGTTCCTATCTCATGATGAAAGGCAAGAGCGATGAGGCGATTCCCTGGTTCGAGCGCGCTCTGCAGGCACCGCGATATCAAAGCTACTGCTTTCCTCATATGAACCTGGCCCGCGTTTTCGAATCGAAACGCGATTGGCTTCGCGCAAAAGACGAGTACCACAAAGCCCTTGCAGAGAATAAAGACTACACGCCCGCAGCCCAGGGATTGGCGCGCATCCGCGGCTATCTGAATTAACGATTCTTCCTGTTGTCGTCCTGGACGTTCTGCTCTACAATCGTCTTATTCTTATTTGCTTCGGTGAATCATGATTAAAGTGTGTGTCGTCGATGATCACGCTGTTGTTCGCGAAGGCCTGAAGCGCATCATTGCTGAAAATCCCGGAATGGCTGTCACTGCCGAGGCGGGTGACGGACATGAAGCCCTGAGAATTCTCAAGAACGAACCCTGCGACGTCGTTCTGCTGGACATTACGATGCCCAACAAAAGCGGGCTCGATGTTCTGAAAGAATTGCATGCCGAATCGCCGCGCCTTCCGGTTCTCGTATTGAGCATGCATGCCGAAGATCAATACGCCGTGCGCGTTCTCCGCGCCGGCGCCGCCGGTTACCTGACGAAGGAGACCGCGCCTGCAAAACTGGTTCAGGCCATCCGCAAAGTCATCCGCGGAGGAAAGTACGTCAGCTCCACGCTGGCGGAAAAACTCGTCTTCGATCTCGGGGGAGACCCTTCGAAGGCGCCCCACGAAGTTCTTTCGGATCGCGAGTACCAGGTCCTTTGTATGATCGCCTCCGGCAAAACCGTTACGGATATCGCAGAAGAACTCTCCCTCAGCGTAAAGACCATCAGCACCTACCGGGTCCGCATCCTCGAAAAGCTCAATATGAAGAACAATGCGGAAATTACCCGCTACGCCATAAAAGAAGGACTGGTCGATTAGACCAACGTTATCGTTTCGTCGGAAAGACAAATCACCTTTGCAGGGCAAAAAGGTCAGACGGACTTTTGCAATCTGTCTAAACGCGCAAGAGACGCGTCGCGTTGCTCGGGCGGAATCTGCAAGGTCATTATGCGATCACGGATCAGTTTCGGCTCTGCAAGCCGGTGTTGCAAGAGTCCGGCAAGAAACAGCAGATCTTTTTCGCGGGCGGCGACGAGTTTGGAGACGGCAAGATCGTGAACTTCAAGGCAAAGTGCGGTGCCGTCTCCGGTATTCTTGTTGTGGACCGGAATCAAGCGCTCCCGCCTCGATCGAAACCAGCAGTTCCTCTGGAGGCTCAGGGAACTGGCCGAGGATTGCCTGGCTGCCAATCACGACGAACTCCGTAGCACCAGAAATTGCCGCTGCGGCTCGAATGATGTGTTCAAGCTGCGGGCGTTGCATGGCGAAATCGTGCTTTAATGTCCCAGACCTCGGACGCGGGAAGTATCCCAGCAAACGGTGAGTTTTGCCGCAGACGCTGACCTTCGCTGCTTTCTGCGATTAAGGCCATGCAGACCTCTGCTACCGGTCGCATCAGTAATTCACGCCATTCCGCGTAACAACGCAATAGCGATGGCGCACTACCGTTCTGGCGCGACCATCGATCCAGATTGCCGCGGGCGAAATTAAGCCACTCGGGGTGGTCCGGCAGGCGGGAGGCAATCCGGATCGCCAACTCCAGACTCACAGCGTCCTGAAAACCGTGGTCCACCTCCCAAAACTACCATAACTGGCACCGAAGCACCAAATGATGCAGTAAGTTACGAAGTTCTTTAACGGAATTCCAAGACGAGGGATTGCCAACTCTAAACGTAAGATCGCGTTCCCGCGTTTAGTTTCGCCAAATCTAAACGCGAGATTGCCAACTCTAAAGGCGAGAAGCCGATCTTGCCGTTTGTTTTGCGAAATCAAACGGCGAGATCGACAACTCTAAACGCGGGATCGCGATCTTGCGTTTAGTTTCGCCAAATCTAAACGCAAGATTGGCAACTCTAAAGGCGGGAAGCTGATCTTGCCGTTTGTTTTGGGAAATCGAACGGCGAGATCGACAACTCTAAAGGCGAGGTCGCGATCTCGCCTTTAGTTTCGCCAACTCTAAAGGCAAGATCGCAATCTCGCATTTTGTTTTCGCGAATCTAAACACAGGGAACCGATCTTGCAATTTGTTTTGGCGATCTTGCCGTTTGATGCGTGAGTTGTCTAACCGATGGTTTTTATGCAAAGCCGACTGGACCTAACCTGTCCGCCAACCCTAATATCTTGCGTAGGCAGTCTAAATAAGCACAATATAGGGAGGGAGCACGCATGAAAGAGGAAGTCCTGGACGTCAAAGCCGGGGAAAGCGTCAATCTGGCAAAGGCTCAGAAGGGCCTGGAGTTCCGGCGGTATTTCACCCGGGAGGGTCTCTCGCCGTTTGACACGGTGGAGTGGGAGTACCGGACCGCGGCGATTACCAACGAATCCGGGGAAGTCATCTTCGAACAGAAGAACGTCGAAGTGCCGAAGAAGTGGTCCATGACGGCCACCAACATTGTCGCTTCCAAGTATTTCCACGGCAAACGCGGGACTCCCGAGCGTGAAACCAGCGTTCGCCAGCTCGTCGGCCGGGTGGCCACGACGATTACAGGATGGGGCCGGCAGGGTGGATACTTCGCGGGCGACCAGGACGCCGCGATCTTCCACGACGAGCTGGTGCACCTTCTGCTCCACCAGATGATGGCATTCAACTCGCCCGTCTGGTTCAACTGCGGGGTGGAAGTGAAGCCGCAGTGCTCCGCGTGCTTCATCAATTCGGTCGACGACACTATGGGGTCGATCCTCGAGCTTGCGAAGACCGAAGGGATGCTCTTCAAGTGGGGGTCGGGTACGGGCAGCAATCTCTCTCCGATCCGCTCTTCCAAGGAACAGCTTTCGGGCGGCGGGACCGCGTCCGGTCCGGTTTCTTTTATGCGCGGTTTCGACGCATTTGCGGGTGTCATCAAGTCCGGCGGCAAGACCCGCCGTGCGGCGAAGATGGTCATATTGAATGTGGGCCATCCGGACATCGTCGAATTCATCAACAGTAAAGCGAACGAAGAGAAAAAGGCCTGGGTTCTGCTCGATAACGGTTACGGCGGCGGCGTCGACGGGGAAGCGTACTCGTCGATCTTTTTCCAGAATGCGAACCACAGCGTCCGCGTTACCGACGAATTCATGCATGCGGTCAGCAATGACGGCGACTGGAGCACCCGGTCCATCGTGAGCGGCGAGCCCGTGGATACCTTCAAAGCGCGCGAGTTGATGCGCATGATCGCGGAATCGGCCTATATCTGCGGCGATCCCGGAATGCAATATGACACCACGGTCAATCGCTGGCATACGTCGAAAAATACCGCTCCGATTAATGCGTCCAATCCATGCTCCGAGTACATGTTCCTGGACGATTCCGCCTGCAACCTGGCGTCGCTGAACCTGCTGAAGTTCTCCGATAAAGACGGCCGGTTTGAGATCGAAGCCTTCCGGAAGGCGGTGGACGTCACGATCACAGCGCAGGAAATCATTGTCGGTTTTGCCTCGTATCCGACGAAGAAGATCGAGATCAATTCTTTTAACTATCGTCCGCTCGGTCTCGGCTATGCCAATCTCGGCGCACTGTTGATGTCGCAGGGCATCGCTTATGACAGCGACTACGGCCGCGATTACGCCGCCGCCATCACCGCGATGATGACCGGCGAGGCGTATCTGCAGTCGGCGAAGATCGCCGGTGAACTTGGCCCGTGCGCCGGGTTCGAAGTGAATCGGAAGCCCTTCCTCGATGTGATGCGAATGCACCGGGATTCGGTGAAGCGCATCAACCGGAACAACGTTCCGACCGAAATGTACGATACGGCCTGGAATATCTGGTCGGATGCCGTCGATCTGGGCGTCCTGCACGGCTACCGGAACGCACAGGCATCCGTTCTGGCGCCGACCGGAACCATCGGTTTCATGATGGATTGCGATACGACGGGCATCGAGCCGGATCTGGCTCTCGTGAAATACAAGAAGCTGGTGGGCGGCGGCACGATCAAGATCGTAAACAACACGGTTCCTCCCGCTCTCCGGAAGCTTGGTTACGACGATCCATCCGTGAAAGCCATCGTCGACTACGTTAATGAACGCGGCACGATCGAAAGCGCCCCGGGATTGAAGCTGGAACATCTGCCGGTCTTCGATTGCGCGTTCAAAGCGACCAACGGCAGCCGTTCGATCCATTACATGGGCCATCTCAAGATGATGGGCGCCGTGCAGCCGTTCATTTCGGGGGCGATTTCCAAGACGGTGAATCTGCCTTCCGCCGCCAGTATCGAAGAGATCGAGCAGGCCTATATCGAAGGCTGGAAGCTTGGATTGAAAGCCGTCGCTGTCTATCGCGACGGTTCCAAGCGGACGCAACCTCTCAGCACGAGTGCCGATGACCGGAAGGCCGGGTCTGCAACCGTGACGGAAATCCGCCCTGTCCGCCGGCATCTCCCGGTCGAACGGCATTCGATTACGCACAAATTCTCGGTTGCCGGTCACGAAGGCTATCTGACGATCGGAATGTATGAAGACGGGACGCCCGGCGAGATCTTCATCGTCATGGCCAAGGAAGGTTCCACGCTTTCCGGGGTCATGGACAGCTTCGCCACAACCTGTTCCATGGCGCTGCAGTATGGCGTGCCGCTGAAGGTGCTGGTCGACAAATTCAGTCACACGCGGTTCGAGCCGTCAGGATTCACATCGAACCCGCAGGTGCCCTATGCGAAATCCATCATGGACTACATCTTCCGTTACCTGGCCTCGAAGTTCCTGCCGGCCGAAGAAGCCAGAGCTCTTGGCGTCCAGGTGGAGCAACCCGCGCTGACGCCGCTGACCGTGCATACACCGCCGACGCCGCTCGGTAGTGTGTCCAGCGCTCCCATGAAAAAGGGTGCCCTGGTGGACATTGAGGATCGGGACGCCCCGGCCTGTTACGAATGCGGCTCGCTGATGGTCCGTAACGGCGCTTGCTATAAGTGCTTGAATTGCGGTTCGACGAGCGGCTGCTCGTAAGAAGAAGTTCTGGCCGCGGATGACGCGGATAACGCAGATCGATCTGCGTTATCCGCGTCATCTGCGGCTGGTTATTTTTCCGGTGCCTGCTGTATTGCCGATTGCAGTTGCGCCCGATCTGCTGGTGGGTGGAAGT
>DASXLG010000074.1 GCA_036496425.1 Terriglobia bacterium
ACTGTCGAGGACGATCACGATTCGTTCGTTTTTCCCGGTCAGCGATGGGATCTCCGGCCTCGCGATGGACAGAGCAATCAGCAGCGCAATGGTCACCGTCACCGCAATCGAGATGATCCTGCGCAGCTTTTCCCACAATGAATGCGACTGCCGCTCGTCCAGGACGCGCCGCCAGAGAATCGATGAAGAAATGAAAACCCGCCGGTGCCTGAGCTTCAGAAAGTACAGCGCGATGATGGTTCCCGCGGTCAATAAGGCAAGCACTGCCGTCTGGAGCGGGGTCAGCGTAAGGAAGTTCATTTCAGGAACCTGCCCTGCCGGAAGACCTTCAAAACCAGTTCTTCAAACGGATAGTCCGTGACGGTGCGAACGTAGCCCAGTTGATATTTTCCGCAATACGACTCGATGGCCTCGCAATGTTTCGCGTACTCCGTCTTATAGGCTGCCAGGAGCGAGGGAGTGACCGTGATTTCGCGGGTCTGATTGCTCTCCGCATCGACCAGCAGCAGCTCGCCCCGCAGCCTGGGATCGATCTCTTCATGACTGGCGATGTGGAGAACAAAGATGTCGTGACGGAAATGCCGCAGGATATCCAGGGCTCCTTCGAAGCCGTGGCCGTCGAAAAAGTCGGAAATCACGACAGCGAGGCCACGCCTCCGGGTTTCCGTGCAGTACGTCTTGAACGACGCGCGCGCGTCCGTCTGGCCGCCCGCATTGATATCGGTCAGGAAGCGGAAAATTTTGAAAATCCGTCCCTTGCCGCGCTGCGGCGGCAGTTCGGATTTGACGCCGTCCGCAAATGAGACGACATTGACCCGGTCCAGATTCGCCAGGCCGATGTAACAGAGTGCGGCCGCAATCCGGCGGGCATAATCGATTTTCGCCGGCTCTCCGTAGCTCATCGACTGGCTGCTGTCGACGAAGAAATAGATCGGCAGGTCTTCTTCTTCCTCGAACAGCTTGAGGATAAGGCGGTTCAGCCGGAGATACGCCTTCCAGTCGAGATGACGGAAATCATCGCCCGGCACATACGCCCGATAGTCCGCAAACTCCAGTCCCGTGCCACGCCGCCGGGTGCGCCGCTCCGCGCGGAGCTGGCCGGCGAACAGCCGTTTCGAAATGATATTGAGGTATTCGAGTTTCTTCATGAACTCGTCATCGAACAGCGTGGTTTGTGGGTTTGCGGTGGACATACTTAATACAGCGGACTACTTATTGGAAATTCGAGATTGAAGGTTGGAAATTGGAGATCTGCGGTACCGAAAATTTCCAATTTCAAACTTCCAATTTGAAATTTCCAATGGACTTAACTCGGTTCCGGTGTGTTCTCCAATATTCCTTTGATGACGGTGTCCGGGTCGACGCGTTCCGCTTCGCCCTCGAAATTCAGAAGGACGCGATGCCGGAGAGCGCCGTAGGCCACGGTGCGGATATCGTCGCAGGAAACGTGCAGCCGGTTATTCAGCAGAGCCCGGATCTTGCCGCCGACGACCAGCGCCTGAGCGCCTCGTGGACTGGAGCCGTAGCGCACGTATTTCATGGTCAGAGGATGCGCATATGGCGGCTGCGGGTGCGTGGCCATGGTAATGCGGATCGCATAGTCCTGCACGGGCCGCGCGATCGGAACGGCGCGCACGGTTTTCCGCATTTCCAGGACTTCACCCTGGCCGAGCACGCGGTCGACCTTAGGTTCCTGAACCTTTGTCGTGCGATTCAAAATGGTGTGAAGGCTGTCGATGGTGGGATAGTCCACCTTGAGCTTCAAAAAGAAGCGGTCAAGCTGCGCTTCAGGCAGCGGGTACGTGCCTTCCATTTCCAGAGGATTCTGGGTGGCGAGTACGAAGAACGGAGAATCGAGTTTGTGCGTCGTCTTGCCGACGGTGACACTGCGCTCTTCCATCGCTTCAAGCAGCGCCGACTGCGTTTTGGGCGTCGCGCGATTGACTTCATCCGCCAGCACGATGTTGGAAAAAATCGGCCCGGGCTGGAACTCCAGAAACTTTTCGCCCATGGCGTTTTCCTGGACGACGTTGGTGCCGGTGATGTCGGCCGGCATGAGGTCCGGCGTGAACTGAATGCGGGAAAACTTGAGATGCATGACGTCGCTCAAAGTCGATACGAGCTTCGTCTTGCCGAGTCCCGGAACGCCTTCGAGAAGGACGTGGCCGCCTGCAAGCAGACTCATGATGACGCCATCGATGATGTCCCCGGCCCCAACGATGACCTTGGAGACTTCTGTTTTGACGCGATTGAACTGTTCCTGAAACGTGACGACCTGTTGATCGATGGCGGAGCTCATTATTCTTACAACCTACTTCTTCCCGTTTGCTGCGGGCCGGATGGCCTGGAAATAATTTTTGATCAGCGGGCGATACTCCCATGGAATGCGGTCCTGATTCAGCAAATCTTTTTGCGCGGGGGTCAAATCCGATTTGACGTTCCGG
Source organism: Terriglobia bacterium (assembly GCA_036496425.1). Taxonomy (NCBI): domain Bacteria; kingdom Pseudomonadati; phylum Acidobacteriota; class Terriglobia; species Terriglobia bacterium. The sequence goes on from DASXLG010000074.1 coordinate 2,445, forward strand.
TAATCCAGCATGGAGCGCTCCTGTTTGCTGATTTCCTCGAGCTTTTCCGGCTTCTCTCCGCCGTCCGACATGCCGTCCACCTTCTCCTGCTTCAATTTGACGTCGAGTTTCGTCGCTGCGCCTTCGCGCGGCGCATCGGCTCCGCCTTTGCCCGAAGGCATCAATCCGTTGCCATTGCCTCCGCCGGGAACCGGAGCGGCGTTTTGCGAGCCGTCGTTTTGCGCCGTCTGATCGGTGGGTTCGCCTTCGCCGCCATCCTGAGCCTGTCCCTGAGCATTCGGGTCGGTCTGGCCAGGCTGCGCCTTCTGGTTCTGCCCGCCCTGAGCTTTGCCGGCCTGCTGCTGTTGGCCTTTGCCGCCTTTCTGCCCGGCGCTTTGCTGACCGCGTTGTTGGAGCGAATCCTTCAGGTTTTGGAGATCCTGGCTTGCGAGGTTCTTCAGATCCTGGCTTTCGATGCGTTGTTGCAGTGCTTCCAGTTGCTGCGCGGCCCCGTCCAGACCCTGCTGCGCCGCATCCTGCTGCCCGTTCTTGAGGTTTTCTGCAGCCTGTTTGAGCATTTCTGCCAGGTCTTCGAGTCCGGGCCGCGTGTTCTCCGCGGCTTGTTCCAGGCTCTTCTGGATGTCCTTGGTCTGGCCGGCGGTATTCAAGCCAAGCTTGTCCGCAAGTTTGCGTAATTCGTCGGCGGCAAGGTTCAACTGCTTGTTCTGCATGGCCTGCGCCGCGGGATCGAGCTGCTCCGACTGCGCCAGGTCCTTCGCCATCTCTTCCAGACCTTCGTTGATGCTGGCCGCGTCGAGGTTGCCTTCCTCCAGCTGATTCTGGATGTTATCGAGCATCTGCGCCGCCTGCTGCGGGTCGATCTTTCCGTCCTGGAGCTGCTGCACCACGTCCTCGAGCCTCTGTGCGAGATCGCTCTGTTTCAGCTTTTCAGCTTTGTGGATCAATTCTTTCGTCTGTTTGACGATCGCCGCTTCCTTTTCACTCAACGCGAACGCCGGCGCCGCCTGCAGCGCGAGCCAGTTATGATTGAACGACATCGGAACGAAATTGAGCCCCACGAACAGAAGAATCATGGAGGCGGCGATAAAAGAGGTCTTGGGGATATGGCGCGGATACAGAGCGTCGAGCTTGAGGGCCTGCGCATTCCTGGCGGCGCGATGAACCTGGGCGTCGACCCAATCGGAGGGCCGCGGATTGTTCACAAACCAGAAGGCGGTTTTCAACTCGTCGTGCATGCCCGCCCGGCTATCGGCCGAAGACGCGGCATCGTTCAATGTGCCTTTCTGGAAAACCCGATAGCCGGCGTAGGCGGCAAAAAGTAGCACGCAGATGCCAACGATGGTGCTGACGGTTACCCCCGGAAGGGGGTCGAACAGGTCCCAGATTTTCACCAGCAGGAGGATGGCTCCACAGACAAGGGCCCCGAAAGTAAGCTCATTCAAGAGCCGGTTCGCCCGAATTCGCCTTTCCACCCGCTGAAGCGAGGCGACGATGATTTCCTTATCCGACATTGAATGGATAGGCTCTTTCTCTTTCCTAAACACTAAGATCCGGTACGCCTACCATACCCCAGGTAGGGCAGTAAGAAAAGACGGAATTGCCGCAGAAAGAAATGGGCGCCGGTGGCAAATCGGCGCCCCTCCTAACGGAGAATCTACAAGGAGAATCAATGTCGGTATTTGTTGAGCAATCCGGATGCCGGAGAACACTTCTGTCGAATTTCCAGACGGGTGCTTTGTTGCTTGTGGTTCCTCCATCTTTGGTTTCTAATTAACCCAAATGAAAAAGGCGGCGCTCCTCGGGTTCGTTGGAATATTTTTCGGACTCTGTGTGTTTCATTCGCGCCTGTCATCCGATGCGCAAGTCCGCGATCCCGAATTCGTCTACGCGCGCGTTCGATATCACATGACTCCCGACGCGATTTTCGTACGCGAGGTGCCCTGGCATCACGACTATCCATACAGCGATCAGCAGTTCCCCTCCGTTGTTGCCGAGGTTTCGAGTATCCGAACGTCTTCGATGGCGTACCAGATCGTCGATATCGACAGTCCCGATCTTTTCAAGTATCCGTTTGCATACCTGTGCGAGCCTGGATATCTGGAGTTGAACGCGAAGGATGTCGTCAACCTGAGAGAGTATCTCGACCGCGGAGGGTTTCTTCTCATTGATGATATGCGCACCGCGGCGTATTCCCAGCAGACCGGATTCGGACCCGAAGATGATATTCGCCATTTCCAGGCCGAAATGAAGAAGGTCTATCCGGATCGCACATTTGTCCGGCTTGACCTGTCCGACCCGGTTTTCAATACGTTCTACAAAATCAACTCGCTCGACATGATCGCGCCGTACATTTTCCCCGGCCAGAGACCGGTCGAGTTTCTGGGGCTGCGGGATCCCCACGGTAATTTGCAGATGGTCATCAACGACAACAATGACATCAGCGAATTCTGGGAATGGCTGAATGAAGGCCGCCGCTCCCTCCACGACGCTTCCAATTCGCTCGAATTCGGCATCAATTATTTGATGTATTCGTTCACGCACTGAGCCGCCCCGAACAAATGAAAGTCGTGAAGAGACTCTTCGTGGTGCTGGCCTCGTTGGCGCTGGCGACAGTGGCATCCGCGCAGAGCGCGGACGATTATCGCGGCGGTTGGCGGACGGAGGCCGGCGATCCCCACGTCTATCAGTTCTCGATCCGCGGCGATCAGGTCCGCGGCGTGTATTGCACGCGCTGCAGCGATGCGACGACGCTTGCGTTCGTTGACGGAAAGCTGGGAGCAGACGGCATCACCTTCGTGGTGACGCATGTGAAAGCGGACGGCAGTACGGCATATCAGGATCATGCGTCGGCCAGGTTCGACAAAGGGAACCTCATCATCAGCGGAACCGCCGGCGGTCCGAATGGCGGCAAGTTTCAACGAACCGTAATCAAAGATCCGCGCGGCCCCGATGGACTTCCGATAGCGGTATCGAGGCTTCCGGCAGGCAACGGCCCCGTGCCCGCGATTGCGCGGGGGGGCGGTGGTGGTGGTGGTGCAGGCGGTGGCGGCGCCGGCCGCGGAGGCTATGTTCCACCTGCGCCGTGGAAGCAACTCACCCAGACAGATGTCATTGGTGTATGGCTCGGCTTTGGCGTCGGCGTCAACAAGCAGTACTTCATCATCCGGAAGGTCGGCGGCAACCTGCGCGGCATGGTGTGCGGCCGCTGCGACAATCCGTACACCATGGCGGCGCTGGACGATTTCGTCATTAAAAGCGACACCATGACCTTTAATATCCTGCACGAGGACTGGGGGCCCGGCTCGCTGCCCTTTCACAATCAGGCTACCGTTCACGTCACGATGAACGAAATGCGCATGACCACTCAGCAGGACAACATGTCCGCGCCTGCCCAACCGCCCGGCCCGAACGCCGGGACTTCACTCCTCGGTCCCATATCTATCGAGGCGACCAGAGGTAACGATTCGCGGTGAGGCCCTGTAAGCGCGGATTTTCTGGAACGGAGCCAGATCCTGTGTCCGCGCCTCGATCTCCTTCATCGCCAGATCGTGCCGGTTCTCGATCGGTTGAGGCGCCACTGTCGGTCTCCTGAAGGGGCAGCCGCTCACTCTTGGCAGAATATTCGATATCAGATTCCGGTGCGTCAGCATTGCACCCTTCGGAACACCGGTGGGACCCGAAGTGTGAATAATGGTGGCAAGTTGGTCCGGATCGACACTCATGGCCGCCCCCTGAAAACGCCTGGACGCGCTGCCTGCCGTCCCATTTCGAGGACCGCGTTTACACGCGCCAGAACATCCTTGGCTGAGTTTTTCTTGAAAACCCAGCGTGGCTTTGATCGGTGTCGTCTGTGTCCTAGCTTTCTCCTTTCTGCGGGCCGCAGCCCGCGATTGAATTCCAGCGAACGGCATCAAGCGCAACATACCGGTTGCGGCCGCTCTGCTGAAGGCGCGATTCGCTGCTGTTCAGGAAATGCCGGAGCAACACTGCTGAATCATTAGCAGTGCTGCTCCGACCGGAATAGCACTGCTAAATCGTTTCCAACGCTGTTCCCGCGGGAGCAGTGCTGCTCCATCGTTTGCAAGACTGCTCCCACCGGAGCAACACTGCTCAATCGTTTCCAACCCTGGAAACACCACAGCAGGACTGCTGAATCTACTCCAAGACTGGAGTTCAGGCAGCAGCGCTGCTGATTCAACTCCAACGCTGGAACCGAAACAACAGCACTGTTAATCGAATTCCAGCCTTGGAAGCGCCGCAGCAGCTCTGCTGAATCGATTCCAGCGCTGGAGTCGCCAGAGCAGCACTGCCGCCTGATCCCGCTCAAACGCGACTACGTCGTCGCACCGAATTTGTTATACGATCAGCCCGGACAAGGAGTAATGGTAGGAATTTTAATGGGGGCCGCGGACGATGATGGGGGTGCGTTTTATGAGCTTCCTCCGCCGTTCATGCAGGGAACTGCTCGCGGCGATCTCACGGAATCGGGAGGCCGCAGACCAGTTCGCCGGGTTGGATTCGGGCACGGTTCGTTGCGAGGACTTCTTCCGTCCGACAATATCGCGCGGATTATGCAGGCAGGCGCGGCGGCCGGCGGTCTCTGATAAAGCAGTATGTTTTCTGTGACGTATCGTGAGGCTGACGCCAGGGACGTTGCTGCCATTGTCCGGTTTCAAATGGAAATGGCCCGGGAAACGGAGGATCTGGAGTTAGATCGCGCAACTGTTACTGGGGGAGTTTGCCGCGTATTTGAGAGCGGCACGCATGGCCGCTATTTCGTGGCAGAACGTGGGGGCACCGTGATCGCTTGCACTCTGATCACCTACGAATGGAGCGATTGGCGATGCGGAACGGTATGGTGGATCCAAAGCGTTTATGTCGTTCCGGAAGAACGCCGGCAAGGTGTTTATGCCGGCCTCTATAGCCACATCAAAGCGATCGCCGAAGCCACTCCGCGTGTGAAAGGCATCCGGCTGTATGTCGACCGGCGAAACACCCGCGCGCAGACGGTCTACACGCGGTTAGGCATGAACGGCGATCATTACCAGGTGTTCGAGTGGATGAAGACATCGGAGCAAAAAGACTGAAGGATCTCTATTTCATCAACGAGTGAATGCGTTGCCGTGTGTTACGTGCCCAAGCCGGCCTTTGTAATGTCAGGCTCGATTCCATCAGTTCGGTGATGAGCCTATCGCCGAGGATTGGAATTGCTTTGCTGGTGTTCTGCCGGACATAACGATTCTGTTGGAGGACCCAGACTTCGACTGCGCCGGCATAGCGCCACACTTCATTGACCTGGAGCGCAGCGTAAAGGGGAAACTTGTCCATGGAATCGCCTGTCACATCGATCTCGATAATCAGTTCCGGAGGAGGATCGATTTCCATGTTCAGGCGTTTCTTTCCGCGAACCCGAGCGGCATTCCGGATATAAAATGATGCGTCAGGTTCGAAGCCTCTTTTTAAGACTCCGCGCTTGAATGTCGTGGAACCTGCGGCGACGAAATCGATGTCCTGCTCCTCCAGAGCGATGATTGCAATGTACGCCAGTACTTCCTTGGCCGCATCGTGTTCAAAATGTGGACTCATGATTTCCAGAACTCCCTGGTCGTAAGCGAGCCGAGGCGAGCTCTGGTTTTCCAGGTCCTTCAGGAGACTTTCGTACGTCTCCCAACTGACGTTGGAAATGATAATGCGGTCCGTCGGGGGCGCCTTGAGCAGCACAGACATACGACTACTCTAGCGCCGGGCCAATTGGTTCGCAACGGGTCAGGAAAAAGAGGAGAAAGAGGGATAGGGAAAGAGGGATAGTGAGCAATTTCGAAATGGAAATCGCTCACTATCCCCCTTTTCCGTCCCCTGTTTTCCGCGAACACTGATCGCGCGCTGACTTACCGGAAGATCCGCTGGCTGCGGACGAAATCCGTCATTGATGACAGGGATGTAAATCCTGCTGTGGTCCAGCGTATCAGGACGCTGGATGGGTCCATGGGCAGCGACGAGATATTCGCCACGTACTGGCCCCAGGCCCGGATGTAATCCTCGACATTCGAAATGTAGAACGCATGGACGACCGCGCCATGCTCTTTCAGATATTGGGCTACGGCGCGAATCGCTTTCGGGCCGGCGAAGTCGCCGACGATCGGCACAATCAGATTCGCCTGGTGCATGGCGCGAATGCGGTCATAGTTTTCGCGCGCCGCCAGGTAACTCCAGTTTTTGCCGGCACCGTCGGTCAGCGTCATCAACGCGGCATAGCCGGGACTTCTGAAACTCGAATCGAAACTCAGCACGCCTTCGCGGGCGAAGTTCCGGTAGATCGTGCGAATTCCGCGTTCATCCCCGGCGGTGAGCGGAAAGTGGTGCCGGGTTTTCAGCCGGTCCAGGATCCCTTTCGTGTGTTGTTCGACCAGCGCCGGGTCTACCGGAGCTCCCGTGAACGTGCGGAAGATCGTTTCGATCGGACTGCCGGCGGTCAGCTGGGCCGGAGCCTTTCTCGAGAACAGGTTCGATACGAACTCCACGCGATCGGCCGACATTTCGAAGATGCTCTTGTACATCAGATGCTCGAGCATCATGTCGCGCCGGATGTCGAAAATGAAGGCGATTTTCGGTTTTAGCGCCGCGATGTACGTGAAATTCTGTTCAGGCCCCACACCAAGGTATGCCCCGCCCGTTCGCGGTGTTCTCATCAAGCCCGGCAGGACCTGCTGATACGAGACCTCGTTGGACGTGATGATTTCATACTGGAAATAGCCGCTCGGCTCGGAAAATCCGAAAATCATCTGCCAGTAGTCGGAATCGCTGAGCTGTGCCGGCAGCGTTTCTGCGGAACGCGAAACGGCCGCGGGCAGAAGAATGAGGAATGCGAGAAGCGCTGTTGCGATGACGGGCGTCCAATTGCCTCTGATCTGCATCTTGTCGCTGAGATTACCTGAAGTTGCGTCAAACGAAAAGATCCTGGAAGTGATGTGTTGCCGGCCCGAAAGCGCGGTATGCTGAGACCGCCCTGAAGCAGATGAAAAGCGAGGAACTGAACCAAACTTTCGAAAAGTTCTGGTCCGACATCCGCGGTTTCAACCTGTACGCGGGACAACCCAGCAACCGCCAGTCCGAATTGGCGGTAGCGATGGCGCGCGAGGCGGTACGGCTGGCAACAGAGGCCGCCAACGCCGATCTGCTCCTGCAAGCCCACGACATGCTGCGCTACGGCCTGACGGCAAACGAGCAGGCGGACGAAGCCCTTCCTTACTACAACCTGGTGATCGCGGGTTATGAGGCTCGTGGAAACCAGGCGAGGGTTTCCCGCGTTCGCGTTGGTTTTGTTGAGGCGCTTCTGCGCTCAGGCCGTTATGCCGATGCATTCAGCGTCGCGCATGTTGCCGAGCGATGGCTGAAGGACCATGGTGATAACGACGGATACGCGCGCCTCTGCACCGGCGTCGCGAACGCGTATTCCCGGCTGGGTCAGCACCAACGTTCCAGCGAGTACTATGCCGTCGCCGCGCGGGTGTTCGAAGAAATCGGTGATCGTGCCGCATTGGCCAAGGTATATCTGAGCCTCGCCTACGCGCTTTACCGGCTCGATCAGTACGAGCAGTCCGACGCCATGTACGAAAAGGCCGAGCAGACCGCCCGCGAAATGCGGCTGGATGCGCTCGAGGAACAGGCGAAATACAATCGCGCCTATCTTCACTATCTGCGAGGCCTCTACAGCCAGGCGCTGCAAGGCTTCTCCCGTATCCGACGGCAGCTCACGAGCAGCCCGCGTCATATCGCCTTGTGCGACCTCGACGAAGCGGAAATCTATCTTCAGCTCAACCTGCCCAAAGAGGCTGCAACGCTTGCGAGGCGGGCGATCGAAGAATGCAACCGGATCGGAATGCGCTGTGAGGAGGCGAAAGCCCGGACCTTCTTTGGCGTCGCGCTTATGCGCCTGCGGCGCTTCGATGAAGCGCTGGACATCTTTCGCGCCGCCCGGAAAGGCTTCGAAGACGAAGGCAACGACTATTGGATCGCCCTGCTCGACATTCACGCGGCGGATGTCCACCTGGCCCTCCAACATTACAACGACGCGCGATTGCTGGCGGCCGAGGCGAAGCGGCTTTTTGAAACTCTCGGAATTCCTTCCTGCCGCATGCTCAGTTTTGCCCTACTGGTCCGAATAGCGATCGCTTTGAACGACGTGACCACTGCCGAAGAACATCTCGCGCAAATGTCTGCCATCATCGATGAGACTCGCATGCCGCTCCTGGTTTTTCCCTACTACATGCTTTGCGGCCAGGTCGCCGAGATCAAGAAGGTCTGGAAAGAGGCCGAACGGGCATATCGTCTTGCGGCAGAGGATCTGGAAGAACATCATACCCGGCTGCAGCACGATGACCTCAAGGTCACGTTTCTGGAAGGCCGCAATCAGGTCTACGAAGCCCTCACCCGTTTGAATCTCGACGCAGAAGAGGAATCGGTAAGCGCCGCCTTCTCCTGGTGCGAGCGCGCGAAATCCCGGAGTCTGGTCGAACTTCTCGCGCAGAGCCTGCCATCTGTTCCTGCCCGTACCGATAACGCTCTGCTCCGGCGGATCGAGCACCTGCGTGAAGAGTTGAATGTTCACTACATGCGGTGCAAGCCGGAGAGCCGATCCCGCAAGGCTGTGAAGAATTTCGACGTGATTGTGGCGAAGGAGCGGGAAATCGCCCATGCTCTGCGTGAAACCGCCACCGAAGACTCCGAGTACGCATCGCTGCAGCAGGTCCATGCTGCAGGGCTCGAAGAGGTCCAGGAATTCCTTCCCGATCGCACAACGTTGATCGAGTACTTCATCACGCAGCAGGAACTGATTGCTTTCGTCATCTCCCCGCGTACTGCCAGGGCGGTCCGGCGGCTCGCGCTCACCGGATATGTGCGGGCGCTTTATGAGAAGCTGTCGTTCCAACTCGACAATTTTCTGCTTGGCCGGGGTTTTATAACATCGCACTCCGCACAAATTCTTGAAGTGACGACGCACTATCTGCAGGCATTACACAAGGCGCTGGTCGAACCGCTGCTGGGGGAGGTTACGACGCCACACATCGTTATCGTGCCCCACGGATTTCTTCATCACCTTCCCTTTCATGCCTTTTATGACGGGTCACGCTACCTCTGTGACCGCTTCGAGATCACATATGCGCCAAGCGCTTCTGTTCTGCGTTACTGCATAAAAAAAACCGATGTCGCGGATGCCCGGCCCCTGATCGTCGGTGTGGCCGACACCAATGCCCCGCGGGTGGACTTTGAGGTCTCGGCCCTGCAAAACATTTTTCCCGAATCCACTGTTCTTTCCGGAGAACGCGCCAACCGCGAGGGCTTCTCTCAAGCGGCCCAGCGTGCCTCATTTGTTCATGTGGCGACCCACGCGGCCTACCGCCGGGACAATCCAATGTTCTCGAGCTTCAAACTGGCAGACGGCTATGTCACGGCGCTGGATCTGTTCTCTATGAATTGCCAGGCAAACCTGGTCACACTCAGCGGGTGCCAGTCCGGTCTGGGTCAGATCGCTGATAGTGACGATCTGCTCGGACTCACCCGCGGTTTTCTTTACGCGGGCGCCCGCTCACTTCTGATGAGCCTTTGGACCGTCAGCGACGAGTCAACCGTGACTCTCATGAGCGCGTTCTACAAAGAGTGGCGGGCAGGGGCCACCAGAGCGAAAGCGCTTCAGAACGCAATGCAAACTGTTCGCGTTGCTTATCCGAATCCATTCTACTGGGCGCCCTTCGTACTGATTGGAAAGACGTGATTCCAGCGTCTTGGCGCGCTCAAAACATCTCAATATGGTTTTTACTCTGTCTCCGGATACGTATAATGCCGGTAAGGAGATGGCTGATGCAGTCGGGCGAAAAACTTGCTGAGCCGAATTTCGATGCGCGGCGGGAGCTTGCCGCGGCAATCGTGTTTGATAGTCTGACGCAACCATTTGCCGATGCCCGCGGCGCCACAGACGCCCGCCAGGTTGTCATGGGCGCCGAGGAATTCGATATCCATCTGAAGATTTCCACGAATCCTTCCCAGCATCAGATCGTCGGCCAGGTTTTTGCTCGAAACGAAAAGCAGTTTCTGAACAGCATCCGCCTGCACTTGCTGCTGGACGGAGAGCCCTTCCAGACGGCCTGGAGCGATAACTTCGGCCAGTTTCATTTCGACGACGTTCCAGCGGGTGTGTTCCGCCTTCAGATTTGTTTGCCGCAGCTGACGATCGTTGGTGGAATAACGATCGATGAACAGACCTGAACGACGTTCGGGATGCGTTGACCTCTGATATAGAACAGGAAGATACATGCAACTCTTTTTGATTTTCTTGTCTGTTCTGTTGATGTTCGTGTCCGTGATCACATATCGGCAAAGCAGGAAGGCGAGAGAGAGTGAGGAGCGCTTTCGATCGCTGCTGGACGTCGCCCCGGCCATGTTGTGGAACTCAGATACGGATGGGCGCTGCACGTTCTTCAATAAATCGTGGCTGGATTTTACCGGGCTGTCTCTCAAAGAACAAGCGCAGCTGGATTGGGTTGGACGCATTCACCCCGAAGATCGCGAACGCTGCGTCACCAACTATCTCTCCGCGTTCAATTCGCGGCAGAAATTTACCGCGGAGTACCGGCTGTTGAGTAACGAAGGCGTTTACCGCTGGGTGCTTCAGAGCGGCGTACCGCGATACTCGGACGATGGTGCTTTTCACGGTTACGTCGGCAGCCGTGCCGACATAACCGATCGAAAAGAGGCGGAAGAACATTCGCGGAGACTGAGCACCCTGCTGGTTAACGCACAGGAAACCGAATGCAGCCGCATTGGAAATGAGCTTCACGAGGATCTCGCACCGAAGCTTTGCGCCTTTTCGATCGGTCTGAGCCGTTTTTCCCGCGACTGCGGCGAAAACCTCAATCTGGCCGCCGGCCTGAACGACCTGCAGCAACGGTTAAGGGAGCTTTGCGGGGACGTCGTGCACCTTTCGCGTCAACTGCGCCCGGTAACTGTGGAAGGGCTGGGGTTACCGGCCGCTTTGCGCAATCTGTGCCGGCAGGCCACAGATAGCGAGTGCGCTGTTCTCTTTGTGCAGGACGAAGACATGCCTCCGCTTCCCCAGAACGTATCCCTGTCTCTGTATCGGGTCGCTCAAGAATCGTTACGAAACGCTCTGACTCACAGCCGGGCCACCGACATCAAGGTCGAGCTCAGCGCATCGGCAGCAACCGCTCGACTTTCGGTGAGAGACAATGGATGTGGCTTCGTCGTGGGACTCCATGCGAATCCGGGACTGGGGCTCGCTGACATGTCCGAGCGCATGAGACGCTCGGGCGGCGTTTTCACCATCATCTCCAACCCGGGCGAGGGAACTACGGTAATAGTGACAATGCCCCTGGCCCAGGCGATGATGGCTACTTCGGCTTAACGGGTTTGGTACCGAACACAAGTGGTACGGGAAGGTTCAACAGGGGCACCGAAAATGGCGGCCGGCGCCCCTTGAGGATCAATCCAGGAAGCCCGCAGTGCTTTCGGGCATGATCCTCGGTTCCAGCTGTTCGACGCCAACCTCGACATCCTCGCCCTCAAACCCCCTGATAATAACCAGTCCAGCCGTTGACTGACCAATATACGGTGTGTTCATGGTGCTGATCCTTTCTCGTGATGGGCAGCACGCCAGCACCATGCGCGCCACCTTGTTCACCCCAGCACATTTTCAGGGCACTCCCCGTTTTTCTACGGAGTATGATGTTCAGCTTAAATCCCATGCAAACTACAACCGGAACCTCCAGAACCGCCGCCGAGGAATTCATCGAATCGTCGCGGGTGTTTTTAAAGCAGGATTTCCTGCCGAAGCTTCTTCATTGCCTTGAAGACATGACGGAGGCGGACATCTGGTGGCGTCCCAATGAGCAGTCGAACAGCGCGGGCAACCTGATTCTCCATCTCTGCGGGAATCTGCGGCAGTGGATTCTGAGTTCCTTAGGCGGTGCGCACTTCGAGCGTAATCGTGACGCCGAGTTCGATGAGAGACGGCCATGCCCGAAGCAGGAATTGATCGCCGCCATCAGCGAAACCATTGACGCCGTCGATCGTGTTCTGGGGAGTCTGCCGCAGGAAACGCTGCGCGAACGGTTTTCCGTGCAGTCTTATGAGTCCTCCCGCCTACAGGCGATCTATCACGTGGTGGAACATTTCAGTTACCATCTGGGACAAATTCTCTACATTTATAAGATGCGGACGGGGCGGGATCCGGGCTTCTACCGGCATCTGTCACGTGGGCTCTCACACCGTGACAAACCAGGCGGCGAACATCCAGCCTTGGACGAGCGCGGCAAAAAGAGCGGCGGCGACGGGATTTCGGACGTGCCGGCCGACGAGGCCGGTAGCAATCCATAGTGTCAGCCAGAATACGAGAAACAATCCGAGAAGAAGGACGATGAAGGCGGACTGCCGATTCAGCAACAGGACCCCGGTCGCGATCGAAGCGGCGATCAAGGTCCGGGTCACAACTGCGATACCGGCATTCCGCCATCGGGCACCAATCTCTCGCGTTATCGTTTCGTCGAACAGATAGAGCGGGAATGACGCTGCGGAAATCACGAGAAAACGCCACCAACGCCCATCCGAAAGCGACATGTGAATGAAATGGGAACCCGCGATCAAACCCAATAACACGATAACGAATGCCGACGCCATGATGGCCTTGACGATTGCCTTCGGATCGCCGGAGGGCAGCTGTTTCTTCGCCGTAAGAATCGCAACCAGCACGACTCCGGCAACGAAGAAGAAACTCACTAGGTAATCCATCGCGAACAGCCGGACAAAGCGGAGGACCACGACATATTTCTGCACGACCACCGCCGCTCCCCCCGCGACGACGTAGCACAGAACCACATCGGCTTTCGAAAAGGGAAGCGTTTGCGCGATCGCCGGACGTTTCGGAAGCAGCACGATCCCCAGAGTGCTTGCGGCCGCGAACATCAAGCCCAGCCATGCGAGCCGCCGGCCGGTGCGCAGCTTGTCAGGATCGCCGCCCAGCCACTTCACGATCTCGCGGATCTGGTCCGGCTTCATAAGCGCTGATGAGTGCATGCCCCAGGTGAATTTCCGCCATTCCGCACCATCCAGATGGGGTGCGAAGGCATTGACTGCGGGGATGTCCCAGGTTTCGCTCGTGACGAGTGTGTTTTCGAACTTCAGATCATTTACTGCCGTAGTGCCGGGCGATATCAGAACGAGTTTCCGGAATTTCGCGTGGTGCGCCAGATCGATCAGGAGCGACGCGCCCATCGAGTGGCCGATCGCAATGTCCGGATTAAGAAGGGACACGGCCTGGTCGAGAACTCTGTCGGCCAGCACGGCATTGAAACCGACGTTCGAATCTCCATGGCCGGGCAAGTCGATGGCATAAGCCTCAAATCCCGCATCGGCAAGGGCAGCGCAGAAAATCTGCATGAAAGCCTTGTTCGAATTCAGACCATGCACGACCAGAACGCGCGGCGCCGCTTGCGCACCTGAAAAATAGCGGAAGTAGGGAGTCGGCGGCTGAGTTGGCAGTGTTCCTGTCTCCCGGCGCGGTTCCAGGGCGTCAGTTCGCATGATGCTCAAGGAAAAGAGGACCACTGCCAGTCCGCCTATCCAGAGCCGTAAATGAAGCCGGGGTGCGTTTCTCAAGCCTTCATTCTAGCCTGCGCCTTGTACCGTCCGCGCCGGATCTGCCATACTTCGCAAAATTGGACATTCAACCTGACGAAGCACGAATCCAAAACAGAAACCCAGATAGGAGAATTTCATGAGCCTGCGAACCACGCGTTTTATTTTTCTCATAACATCGATTCTCATCGCTTCCATGCTTCGCGCCCAAACGGCGCCGGCTCCCGCGCCCGCCTACGGCATGCCCATCGCTGTCGACGCCGCCAGGAAAGTCGCTGCTGCCGCCGTTGCCGAAGCTCGAAAACACAGCTTCATGATGGCGGTGGCTGTCGTGGATACTGCGGGCAATCTCGTCTACTTTGAAAAAATGGACGGCACGCAGACAGGCAGCGTCAACGTCGCGATCGAGAAGGCACGCTCCGCGGCGCTGTTCAGACGGCCAACCAAGGTGTTTCAGGACGCTGTGGCCCAGGGCGGTATCGGGCTGCGCATGCTTGGCCTTCCTGGAGCGGTGCCGGTTGAAGGCGGTATTCCGTTAATGGAAGGCGGGAAGGTTGTCGGCGCGATCGGAGCATCGGGTGGCACCAGTGTCGAAGACGGGCAGACCGCGCAGGCCGGAGCCAACCTCATGAAGTAGGGAAGAGAACAGCCACAAGAGGAACATGGCTTGTGAGCGACCCCCTGCCGCCGCGCTTGCGGCGGCTGTCACCCTGTATCAGGGGGACAGTAACTCCCCCCTGATACAGGGTGATACAGGGGCAGCCTTCTGAACAAGCTGATTTGCGTAAAGGTGCGTATTGGACAGTAACTCTCCCCCTGATACAGGGGGAGAGCCGCGAAGCGGCAGGGGGTCGCTCACAAGCCCTGTTCCTTTTTTCTCTAATTCTTTGTCGAAATTTTCTCGCCAAGCGGAACCTGGGCGACAATCTTCAGTCCGTAGGCCTCAAGCGCCACCAGCTTTCGCGGATGATTCGTCAGGATCCGCATGGTGCGGACATTCAGCGCTGCCAGAATCTGCGCTCCGATACCGTACTCACGCTGTTCGCCGCGCAATCCGATGGTCTCGTTCGAATCGCTGCCGTGCTTGCCATGGAACTCCAGCAATGCGCTGCTGTCGCGGGTGCGGCCCATCTCATTCAAATAGAGCAGGATTCCGCGCCCGGCATCCGCGATCGTCTGCATCGCCCGATCCATCTGTTCATGGCAGCGGCAGGCCGGCGATCCGAAAACATGCCCCGTCAGGCAGTGCGTCTGCACACGAACCAGGACATCCTCGCCGTTCTCGATGTTGCCGCGAACGAGGGCAATATGCGTCTGCTGATCGAGCATGCTGTCGAAAACGAACATGCGGAAGTTGCCGTGGGGAGTCGGTAAAGTCGTCTCGCCATACTTGCGGACGAAACGCTCGGTACGAAGCCGGTAACGGATCAGGTCGGCGACGGTGATGACCTTCAACTGGTGGCGTTCGGCGAACTCCGCAAGGTCCGGAATTCGCGCCATGGTTCCGTCTTCTTTCATCAC
Organism: Terriglobia bacterium; assembly: GCA_036496425.1. Taxonomy (NCBI): domain Bacteria; kingdom Pseudomonadati; phylum Acidobacteriota; class Terriglobia; species Terriglobia bacterium. The sequence continues at coordinate 17,613 of DASXLG010000074.1, forward strand.
TTCGCAAATCACGCCTGCAGGATTCAGTCCCGCTGCGCCAGCAAGATCGACGGCCGCTTCCGTTTGGCCTGCGCGAATCAGCACTCCACCGTCGCGCGCTCGAAGCGGGAAAATGTGGCCCGGCCGCGCCAGATCGTTGGGTTTGGTCTTCGGGTCGATGGCGGTAAGGATGGTTTGAGCGCGATCGAACGCTGAAATCCCGGTAGATACGTTGCGGCGGCCTTCGATCGTGACGCAAAATGCCGTTCCGTAAGGCGATGTATTGCTGTGATCCGAGACCATGAGCGGAATATGCAAATCGTCCAGCCGCTGCCCCGTCATCGAAAGACAGATCAAGCCGCGGCCGTGAGTCGCCATGAAATTGATGGCGTCCGGCGTGACCTTTTCCGCAGCGATCATCAGGTCGCCTTCGTTTTCGCGGTCTTCATCGTCGACGATGACGACCATACGCCCTTCCTGAATCTCGTTGATCGCTTCTTCAATCGTTGCGAATTGCATTCGTTCTGCTCAAAAGGTTCTCGACGTACTTGGCCACGATGTCGAATTCCAGGTTCACCGGATCGCCCGGCCGGGCCGCTCTCAAATTCGTATTTTCGAATGTGTGCGGAATTATTGCGACCGAAAACGTGTGTGGAGCCCGTAACGAAGCCACCGTCAGGCTGATCCCGTCGACTGCAATCGATCCCTTTTCGACAATATAACGTCCGGCTGAAGCGGAATATTCGACGGCTAAATCCCAGGCATCACCCTCCCGGTTGAACTGCGCGAGGCGGCCCAGGCCATCCACGTGTCCCTGGACGATATGTCCGCCGAAACGCGCGTCGGCCCGCATGGGACGCTCCAGATTCACGATGGAGTGCGAAGCGAGTTGGGCGAGGCTCGTACGATCCAGGGTTTCACGCGACATTTCGGCCGAGAAGACATCCCCGGAAATAGTGCGCACCGTCAGACAGACGCCGTTGACGGCGATGCTCGAACCAAGCTTCAAATCGTCGAAAACGCGGCCGCCTCGAACGTAAATGGCGCGGAAGCCGCCGGTGTCCCGGGTTTCGACAACCTCGCCGATTTCCTCAATGATGCCTGTGAACATATGCAGTCAATACCAGATCGGGACCCGCATGCGCGACGGACCAGTCCTGCAGCGGAACAGCGTCCGAGAGACGCTGCACGCCTTCCCCGCCAATCCCGGGAATTTCCCGGCCGCCCAATATCCTGGGCGCTACAAAGACCACCAGTTTATCAATGATCCCGCCCGTTATGGCGTTGAAAGCCAGATCCGGCCCGCATTCCAGGAGAAAGCTCTGGATCTCTCTCGCATACAGTTCGGCGGAAAGCTGTTCCAGCGAGCCGCGGAAGAGCAGGGCATCCGGAAACCCGGAGATGCGTCCGCGCCGGTCGAGGATCACTCGCAACAGCGGTCTGCGGCGCGGCAGCGCGCTGCGATCCGTCAGTTGAGGCTTGTCGGTGAGGACGGTTCCGCTGCCGGTGATCAGGGCGTCGCAGCGATGCCGCAGCCGGTGAACGAGCGCGCGGGATGCTTCGGAGGTAATCCAGCGGGACTCGCCGTGGCGCGTGGCAATCTTGCCGTCGAGAGTCATCGCGATCTTTAGAATGCCGAATGGGCGCCGCTCCGTCTTGCAGGTGATGAATGCCTCATTAAGTTGCTGGGCTTCGCGCTCGAGCAGTCCGCATTCTACGGCGATGCCGGCCGCGCGAAGCATAGCCAGACCTTGGCCGTTGACGTCAGGATTGGGATCCGGCATGGATGTAACGACGCGCGCCACGCCGGCGTCGATCAGCGCTTGCGCGCAAGGCGGGGTTCGTCCGTGATGCGAACAGGGTTCGAGATTCGTATAAACGGTCGAGCCGCGAGCGGCGGCGCCTGCCTGCTCGAGAGCGATGACTTCGGCGTGCCGGACGCCGTCGTAGGTATAGAACCCTTCGCCAGCGACGCGTCCTTCTTTCACGATAACCGCGCCAACCATGACTCCGGGGCTCGTCAGTCCTGCGCCTTTTTCGGCCAGCTCGAGCGCACGGCGGATGTAGGCTTCATCATTCATTCTTCACTGTATATTCTATGGATTCCGCCCGGGTTCCGCAGGGTTCAGGCTTCGGCTCCGGCTGCGATCAGGTCTGCAGGCATCTCGCGCTGTTTCATCTCAGGCCATTCGCGGCTGCTGTCATACCAGGCAGAAATTATATTTTCGACCGCCTGTGTGCTTTTTGCGTCGATGAATGCCTGGCGGACTTCATTGCTCATGGGATGGAGGGCGGCGTACGAGATCCCGAATTTCCGGAAGACGCCGCCGGCATATGCGGCGCCGTGAAGCTTCAGCGTTTCGGCAAATTGAAACTCGATGGCGTCGCGCTGTTCGGCCACCGATGGCGGCGAAATCGGGTTTCCTTCGAACAGTGCGCGGCATTCACGGAAGATAAATGGATTTCCGATGGCTCCGCGTGCGACGGTCACGCCATCCACCCCGGTCTCATTCATCATTCGGTAAACCGCCGCTGAAGTAAACAGGTCTCCGCTGCCAAGGATCGTGTGCGATCCGGCGTGCCGCTTCACGCGCGCAAGGAAATCCCAGTCGGATGGTCCGACGTAGCGCTGCTTGACCGTGCGGCCGTGGACCGTGACGGCCGCCGCGCCGAGTTCGAAGGCGCCGTCGAGGATCGAGAAAAACTTTCGCTCGCTCTCTGCCGAGTCGTCGAATCCACGCCGCATCTTGAGAGTGACAGGCCGGCGGCGGTCGACACTGTCGACGACTGCCTTGACGATCGCGAGCGCAGTCTCCGGCTCGCTCAGCAGAAATCCGCCGCGGCATCGGCCAAGGACCTTCTTAACGGGACAGCCGAAATTGATATCGATCAGGTCATAACCCGCCTCGACCAGATCATTCGCCGCCTCGGCGAACTGCTCTGCGCGGCTTCCCATGAGTTGTCCGCCGATCGGGTGGTCGTCGTTCCCGATCTCGAACAGCCGCGCCCGGAGCTTCCCCTTAAGGATGACCAGTTCATCGAGGACCACCTCGGCCATGGCAAATTCTGCACCGAAGCGGCGGGCGACAACACGCATCGGCCGGTCTGAAAAGCCGGAAAGCGCGGCTTGGATGGCGGGCAGCGGAATCTTGAGAGAACCAATCGTAAGCACGGCGTATTATAAGCCCTTCGAAGCACAAACTCTCAAGGTTCGACGGCACAAACAACGGGATATGAGGTGGCCGGGATGCGCTTAGTTTGAACCTCTCCCGCCGCCCCGGCCCTGTCCGCCTCGGCCCTGTCCGCCGCGAGCACCGCCACCGCGTCCGCCGCCGCCGCCCCCGAAACCCGGATACGGCTTCGGATTGACGATCAGACGGTCGAGGAACAGATCGATCGAGTGCGCCATGACTTCAACCGCGTCGAGCGCGGCGTTATCGAACGCGTGAGCTGCGCCCTGGATCGTCGTGATCGACGTGGGAACGCCGGCGGCGGTGAGCTTCGTGAAGAAATCGAGGCTCGAAGTCAGTGGCACCGTCGTGTCGGCCGTACCGTGAATGAAGATCGTCGGCGCGAAGGTCTTGCCGATGTATTTGGCGGGAGACGCAGCGTCCATCATTTTCGTGCGCTCTTCCGCGCTCAGGTTGGTGGGGAACAGGCTTCCTGCGGTCTGCGTGCTCGCGAGCGGATAGACGCCGATGGCCGCCTGCACGTTCGAACTGACGCCCGCGTTGCCGCCGTTGCCCTCGAACTCGGCCATGCCGTTGGTTCCGGCCGCCAGCAGTGAGAGCAGGCCGCCGGCGGAGTAGCCGGCAATAGCGATCTTGTCGGCGTCGATGCCGATCTTTGCTGCGTTCGCGCGCACCCAGCGGATCGCGGCCTTCGTGTCATAAATTTGCGCCGGCCACAAGCCCTGACCTGTCAGGCGATAGTTCGCGGAAATGCCGGTGTAGCCGAGACGCCCCAGCGCCCGCACATCGTTGACGATGTAACCCGCATTCTTGTTGCCGGTGAAAAAGCCTCCACCGAACAGATGAATGATGCCCATCCGTTTCGGTGTTACGCCCTGGGGCGGATGGTAGACGTCGAGCAAGAGATCGATGTCGCCGCCTTTGCCAAAGACAATGTCTTTATCCACGCGCAAGTCGCCGGTGTTCTGAGCCTGTGCCGCGAAGGCCGGAAGACCCCCCAGCGCAGGAGCCGCCATGAGCGCGCCCGTCGCTTTTACAAAACTGCGTCTGTTGATTTGCTTCATCTTTATCATCTCCTCCCTGTACAGCTTTCGACCGGCAACGATCATACTGATATTCTTACGCTCGACAAAGGAGACTCTATGAAACCGATGAAGAGCAGGACGATCCTTGGATTGCTGATGGCGGTTTGGATACGCGGCGCCACTGCAATTTCCAAATTGAACGCCAATTCGAAAATTTAGCGATGAATTTTGAATTTTAAACGAAATCAAAAAACGCTCAAACCTGAATTGTTTCGCTACATTTCCGAATTTTGGCGTGCAAGAGCACTGCCGCAAAACCTAACAGTTTTCATCATTTTTTTTAAACCGATCGGTTGGCGTGAGATCCGATCGGTTTGTGGACGGGCCGATCGGTTCGAGAGTTTGTCCGCGCACCGTCACGCTTCTCCGCTCCGGCCAAGATCCCGCGCAATAAGACGGTCGATCAGGATGGCCTGATTGGCTTGTTTTCGCCGATTTCTTCAACCAGGGCGGCGATGCGATCCAGCCGCTTATCGGTATTTGCCTGCGCAGCCTCCACTTCCATATGGGCCTCGCGGATCGCGGCCATCTGCTCGGCATGAGCGCGTCCGCTCGCTTCCAGTATCCGCTCGATGCGTTCGAACCGTTCTTGTACGTCTTTGTCCATTGATCCCACGTTTGTGCGGCTGAAGATCGCCGACAGAAAAATTTCAGAGATCGAAACGATGGTCACACGCAACCGGGCCGAGGGAGCGCTGTTCTCGAAAGTAGAGAAGCCGAAGTAGAGGCACAATGCCTGGATCGGCTTAATACTTGACCCGCGAGAATCAAAAGGACTGATTCCATGGCGTTTATCAGTGCTAAGCCAGAGCCCGCTTGAACAGAACAAGCAACCGGGCATGAGCGCGCTCTGCTTCATCCTTATTATATTGGTCGGAGTCGAGTGCACACCAACCATGGTCCGCTTTGTAGACTTCGATTTCTGCGGACAATCTGGCGTCATCGTACGCTTTCTTCAGCAGCGCTTTGTTATTCGGATCGCGCATATCGTCGTTCTGTGCCACACAGTGAAGGAACTGCGCCTTCATCCGGGGAACAAGCAGATGCGGACTGTCTTGGGCCGCACTCGCGAGTGTGCCGCCATGGAACGTGGCACCGGCGCCGATACGATCGGGAACCGCCGCTACAGCGCGCATCACCATCGGGCCGCCCATGCAGTAGCCCATGGTTCCAATCTTTCTTGTCTTCGAAACAGACGACTGAGAATCGAGCCAGCCGGCGAATGCTTTTGCATCGGTAGCATGCGTTGCCGGATTCAACAGTTGGGCCATGGGTCGTGCGATCGGCATGCCATCGGTGATCTTCGTCCCATCGGGAACGATCGGCGCCTTTCTGGATCTGTAAAACGGATTCACGACCAATACCGAATAGCCTTCTTGCGCCAGCCGCTTGCCCATCGTGCGATATGCCGGGCGCAGGCCGAGAATGTCCGGCCAGACAATGACGCCCGCGCCGGTGCCGGTAGTGGGGTGGACGAAATAGGCGTCCGCCGTGCCGTCCGGAGTCTTAATGTTGGCTTCTTCCTCCCTCACTTCGACGGCGGCTTCTGCTGCGTGAGGCAACAGAATCGATAAGCCGGCTGCTGCGGTCAGCGCAGCGAATTCCCGCCGGCTCAGGCCTGAACGGAGGCGGTGTTGTTCCACGTCGTTTTCATAATGTTCGTCGCACATAGGGTTGGGTTCTCCTTTTTTGTGGCACCTTACTATAGCGCAAGAGGTTCCCCGTTTTTGACAGCACCGGCTGAGTTAGCTAGACTAGCTAATATGATCACGGTGAACATGCATGATGCAAAAACACGCTTGTCTGAACTGGTTAAGGCCGTTGAAGAAAAGGGCGAGGTGGTGATTTTATGCCGGGATGGAAAGGAAGTCGCCGAAATTCGGCGCCGGTCCAAGCGTGCGCAGAGCCGGAATATCGATCCGGATCCCAAGTTTCGAGTAGAGTTCGCGCGGGGCTACAGACCCGATGAACCGCTTAGCGAAGACGAATGGCCGGACGATCTGCGGTAAATGTTCTGCTCGATACGTGCGCGGTGCTTGCGCTTACGCGTGGCGAACTGCCTCACGCCGCCGCATTTGCGCTTCGGTCGGCTCCGGAAGCATATGTTTCAATCGTTACACCCTGGGAAATGGCAATCAAGGCCGCTGCGGGAAAACTCGAGTTGCAGGATCCTCCCTTGTTGTGGTTTTTGGGTATTGCGGACCGTTATAGATTGCGTGAGCTTCAAATCGATGTCCGGACCGTTTGCGCCGCCGCCGCGCTCTCTCCCATTCATCGCGATCCGTTCGACCGCATTTTGGTGGCGCTCGCGCAGGAAACCGCGCTCACAATCCTGACTTCCGACCACAATATCGCGAAATACAACGGCATCAAAACGCTCTGGTGATCCACAGCGTGCGGCCTTACGCCGCGAAAAGCGACTCGACAAAGTCGTCGGCGGAGAACTCGATCAAGTCGTCCATCTTCTCGCCGACACCGACAAACCGGATCGGAATCTTCAGTTCCTTCGCGATTGCCGTCACGACGCCCCCCTTTGCGGTTCCGTCGAGCTTCGTCAAGACCAGTCCCGTCACTCCGGCGCTCTTCGTGAATTCTTTAGCCTGCGTGAGGCCGTTCTGTCCCGTGGTCGCATCGAGTACCAGAAGAACTTCGTGCGGAGCTCCCGGAACTTCGCGTTTCGCGATACGGGTCATCTTTTCGAGTTCAGCCATGAGGTTGTGCTTCGTGTGCAATCGTCCTGCGGTATCGACGATGACATAGTCGATTTTCTTGGCTTTCGCGGACTGCAGGGCATCAAACAGAACCGCCGAAGGGTCTGCTCCGGACTTTTGTTTGACGATCGGAACGTCGGCACGGTCCGCCCAGATCTCCAGTTGCTCTGTCGCCGCGGCGCGGAAGGTGTCGGATGCGCACAGCATGACCTTCTTGCTGTCATTGCGGAACCGGTTTGCCAGTTTTCCGATAGTCGTGGTTTTGCCGACGCCATTCACGCCGACCATCACGATGACGAAGGGATCGCCTTCGGCAACCTGTTTGGGCGGCGTGTAATTCACATTCAGGATCTTTCGCAGTTCTTCTTTGATCGCACTGCGCAGTTCTTTGGGGTCCTGCAGCATTTTGCGCGACATGCGGTCTTTGATGGCTTTCAGGATGTCGTTCGTGGTCGTCACGCCGATGTCGGCGCCGATCATGATTGCTTCGAGCTGATCCAGCATGGCGGCGTCGATTTCCTTCTGGCCTTCGACAAGATCCTGGATCTGCCCGGTGAAATTTTCTTTCGTCTGCTTGACGGCTTCCTTGATTTTTTCAAAGACCGTCGGTTCTTTCTTTTTCGGCGGCCCAAATAGGGTGATGAATTCCATCGGCTATTCTTCCTTCAGTTTCCTGTCCATCAAGTCGTTGATTGCATCTTGCGGGGCCCGTCCTTCATGCAATACCGAATACATTTTTTCGACGATGGGCATTTCAACATTGTGCCTGCGGGCGAGCGCAACTGTCGATTTTGCGGTTTTTACGCCTTCGGCAACCATTCGCATGTTTGAGAGCACCTCGTCGATCGGCTTTCCCTGTCCGAGCGCCACACCGACGCGACGGTTCCGGCTCAGACTGCCGTATGACGTCAAAACGAGGTCGCCGAGCCCGGCCAGTCCGGAGAGGGTTTCACGCTTTCCTCCACAGGCTCCCGCGAGACGCGTGATTTCGACGAGTCCCCGCGTGATCAGGGCCGCTGTTGCGTTGGATCCCAATCCCAGTCCTTCAACAACGCCTGCGGCGATCGCAATGATGTTTTTTACGGCCGCGGCAATTTCGACGCCAATCGGATCTGCGTTGGTATAAAGCCGGAACCGGGGCGCCGACAGTTCTGCCTGAAGATAAAGCCGCAGTTTCTCTTCCCGCGATGCGACGACGAGCGCCGTCGGTTCTCCCCGGGCGACTTCGGGAGCAAATGTCGGGCCCGATATCACGCCAACCTGAGGGACAAATTGACTCCCGGCGACGTCGACCACGATCTCCGACATCCGCATCAGCGTGTCGTTTTCAATGCCCTTCGTTGCACTGACGAATACTGTTTCTCCGCTCAATAGCGGTACGGCCTGCAACAGCACCTGGCGATACACATGCGACGGGACGGCAACGATGACAATGGGAGCGTCACTCAGCGTGTCGTTCATCGAATTGCTGACGCGAACGGACTCCGGAACACGCGCGCCGGGCAGATAGATGGGATTTTCGCGCGTGGCGAGCAGAGTTTCAACGAGATACGGCTCGTACGCCCATAGCCGGACCTCGCGCTCATCGCGAGCCATGGTGATGGCGAGGGCCGTTCCCCAGCCTCCGGCTCCGATGATGGCGATGGGTGACTTCATGGAAGGTTAAAGCAGATACTCTTTCAACTTCTCGTAAACCGATCCGGTGGATTTCAGCGTGCTTTTGATGACGAACAAGCGATCGGCCGTGAAGGATCCGAAATCATGCTCTTCATATTGCGCGGCGCCGGTAACCAGTGAGGAATCGATCCTGGTGTCCCGGGCGCGCGCGAGTGTGATATGAGGCCGGAAGGCGCGCTTTTCCCTTTCGAATCCCAGCCGTTCCATTCGGGAATCCAGTTCCTCCGCGAGGCCTTGCATCGTCGGGGCTTCCATTCCCGCCCAGAAAACACGTGGCGACCGATTGCCTGGAAAGAAGCCGACACCGCGGACGGAGATTGTAAACGGTTTCCATGACAGCCCGTTCATCGCTGTGTTGATGTCGTCCAGCTGTTTTTCCGGAACTTCCCCGAGAAATTTCAGCGTGATGTGAATGGACTCCGGAGCAACCCATTTGGCGCTCTCCGCCAGTGGACGCAGCGCCCGCTGAACGTCGGCGACGTTACTGCGGACTTCGGCTGGCAGATCGATGGCGATGAAGAGTCTCATTTATAGATCGCTGCGCGCTGCCGCGCTTGCATTCGCTCCGCTCATTACATTTTCATCAGTTCGCGCCGGGCCATGTCCAGCGCAGCTTGAGAGGCTTGCCAGCGGACTCTTCCACGGTCGCCTGGGAACTGAAAGTGGCGATGCACGGTTCCGGCTGGTGTGGCGACTCCGATATGAACGGTTCCTACAGGTTTCTCAGTGGAGCCGCCGTCCGGACCAGCGATTCCTGTTATGCCGATACCAAGCGTTGTTTTTGCGCGCGCCCGGATTCCTTCGGCAAGACCGACGGCCACTTCGGCGCTGACTGCCCCCTGCATTTCGAGAAGAAGGGGTGGAATTCCCGCCAGTTCCATTTTGGATTCATTACTGTAAGAAACAACACCCGACATGAAATATCGCGAACTGCCGGGAACATCCGTCAGTCTTTCAGCAATAAGGCCGCCGGTGCACGATTCGGCCGTGGCAATTGTCGCGTTTTTTAAAACCAGGAACATGCCGACGACTTCTTCGAGAGACTGTTCATTGCGCGCAAAGATAAATTCATCGAGTTCTTCGTCAATCTGGTCGCCGAGTTCCTTCAGGAGCCGTTCGGCTTCCTCCTTGTTTTTGCCCCGCGCGGTCAGCCGAACTTCGACCTGACCGGGTTTGGCCAGCACCGTGGTTTCCGGGTTTTTGTATTTTGTATAAATCGGAGCGATCCGGGCGTCAAGCGTGGATTCCGGCAGCCCCGCCGTCCGGAACACGGATCGAGCCATCGCCACACCGCCGGCCATCTCGTGCAGCCGCGGCATGCAGGCTTGTTCGAACATCGGTTTCAGTTCGGACGGAGGGCCCGGCAACAGAATGACATGATTTTTTTCAGCGTTTACCCAGAGACCGGGAGCTGTTCCGTGATGGTTCTCCAGGATATCGGAGCCCGTCAGCACGAGTGCCTGGCGCGCGTTGTTGGCGGGCATTTCGACCCCGCGCGCCTTGAAGCGGCGCTGCAGTCTCGCCAGGATGTCGTCGTTGAGTACGAGTTGCCGCTGCAGAACGCGGGCGATGACTTTTCTGGTGACGTCATCTTCGGTCGGGCCCAGCCCGCCGATCGTAATAAGAACAGGCGTGCGCGCCAGAGAATTCCGCACGGCGGACTCGATATAAGTCTCGTCGTCGCCGACAATCGTCTTCATCACCACGGGGATTCCCACCGCGTTGAGCTGTTCGGTTAAAAACAGGGAATTAGTGTCCTTGAAACGCGGCGTCAAAAGCTCGGAACCGATCGCGATGATTTCAGCAGAGACCATGATTAAGGTAATGGCTTTCCGGTGACGCCGAGGCGTACCCGGTATAGCGAACCCGAGTCGACCACCATCAACCCGTCCTGCAGATCGAAAGCCAGGCCCACGAGGCTGAGGCCCGCCACTACGAGTTCCGGTTTCTTCGGATCGCGGAAACGGAAGATACCACGGCGCCCCCGGTATGAGGCCACCCCGTAGAGATGGCCCTCGATATCGAAGGCGAGGCCCTGTGGCCTGCCGAGGCCGGTGAAAAAGCGTTCCACCGCGCCGCTCGGGGAAATCCGGTAAATGGAATCGAAGCTCGATGTCGTGGGACCCGTGACGTAAAGATAATCATCGAAACCGAACGCCAGATGATAGGCCGCGATGCTCGGCTCGAGCGTCGCAAAAACGAAGACTTCCTTCGAGGCATTGATCTTGAAGATGCTGCCGCTTCGATCCCCTACATAAAGGTTGGCGTCATGATCGAAGGCAATGCCGGTGGCGATTCCCATCCCTTCGATGAACATCTCCGTACGGCCCGAACGGTCGACATGATAGACATTGCCTTCAAACCGGCTGGAGACGTAGAGCTCACCGTTCAGGTTGAACGCCAGGCCGGTCGCATTCATGATGTCCGTGACAAACGAAGTTACGGCGCCTTTCGGCGTCACCTTGTAGATCGATACCGGAGTTTTCTGGCCTCGCCTGCCGCTGTAGGTCGCGTAGATATTGCCGTCGCCATCGATGGCCGGATTGGCCACCGGGTGAAGGTTTGAGGCGATCTTTTTTCCGATCTCGTAAGGAAAGGGCCTGCTCGTGTCGCCGTTGGTGGCGACTACCAGTTCCGAGGTTCCGAGTTCGGCCGAGTGTTCGGGGACCTTCGCAATGATCTGCGCGCTCGACGCCATGGTGATCTGAGCGGAAAAATCGCCGAACCGGACTTGAGGCTGAGATGTTCCTGCCAGTTCCCGGCCGGAATACTCGATCACGACCTCGCCTCCGGGCAGCGCGGCCCTGGGCATGACGTTCTTGATGGTGATGTCCGCCATTTTATCGATTATCCAACGAATATGCGACGAATCAGTGTCAGTAGTGCAAGCGCATACAACCCTGCACCCACATCGTCAGCGACCACGCCCAGCCCGCCTTTCAATCGTTCGAGGCGCCGGATTGGAAAGGGTTTCACGATATCGAATAACCGAAAGAGCCCGAATCCCAGCAAAACATAAAATGCCGAAAGTTGATATCTGCCGGCGGCGATTGCGAACGTGATCATCTGCCCAACAACTTCATCAATGACAATCCGCTGAGCATCATGTCCCCACAGATGTTCAACGCGTGACGAAGCCCAGATGCCGACGATGAAGAGAAAAATTATAGCATGCGGATAATAAGCGCCGGCATGCATCGCTTCGATCAGAAGATATACCGCGACGCCGACAATGGACCCGGCGGTGCCGGGAGCTTTAGGCGCAAAGCCTGCGCCGCCGGCGGTTGCAATGCAGATTGCAGCCCAATCAGTCCTCGTCTTCGCGATTTCCATTGGAAAAGTGGGTCTCTTCAGGCGGCCTTTCTTTCGTAGGAAGCCGAAATTCTCCGCCGGCCCACTTACCCAGATCGATGAGCTTGCAGCGTTCACTGCAGAACGGACGGTAAGGATTGGCCGTGTATTCGGTTTCTTTGTTGCAGGTCGGACACTTCATTCGCCGTCTCGATCAAATGATCTTTCCGATCAGATCGTACTCGAGGCTGTCAGTGATTTCGACATCATAGAACCCGCCGGGTGTTACCTGTTTATCGCCGGTATCGTTGATCAAAACGTGTCCATCGATTTCCGGGGCCTGCGTTTGCATTCGGCCCTGCAGCAGCAGATCGGATTCATCGGATGCGCCGTCCAATAAAACTTCAACCGTTCTTCCGACCATCCCGGTCAGTTTCTTCCTGGAAATCTTCGATTGTTCCTTCATTAAAGTGTTGCGCCGGCGTGCCGCAACCGCGCGCGTTACTTTCGAATCGAGATCGAATGCGCCGGTTCCTTCTTCGTCGGAATAGAGGAATACGCCGACGTTATCGAAGCCGACATTCCGGGTGAACGTCCGCACTTCCTGGAAATCCTGTTCGCTTTCGCCGGGGAAGCCGACGATAAAAGACGTGCGAAGGCCGGCATCCGGCATGATCCTTCGGATGCTCCCGATTTGCCGTTCGTAAGCTTCCCGGTGCCCGCCACGCTTCATCCGTTCGAGAACCGGGCGGCTTGCGTGCTGATAGGGAATGTCGAAGTACTTGCAGAGGCGTTTCTCCTCTGCGACAAGCTGCACGAGTTCGTCCGAAACCATGTTTGGGTAGCAGTACAGAAACCGGACCCACTTCAGCCCGTCGATTTTGACGAGTTGCCGGAGCAGTTCGGTGATTCCGTTCGGCATCCCGAGATCCTTCCCGTAAGCCATGGTGTCCTGAGACACGATGACCAGTTCACGTACGCCCTGCTCCGCAAGCCTGCGGGCTTCGGCGATCAGGTCGGAGGTTGTCCGGCTCCGGAAGCGGCCGCGGAAGCCCGGGATCGCGCAAAATGTGCAAACGTGATCGCAGCCTTCGGAGATCTTCAAATACGCCATGTGCGCGGGCGTCGTCAGCATGCGCGGAATCGTCGGGATTTCCTTCGATGAATACAGGGCGTCGATCGTGACGGAAGGTGCAGCAGCGGAAGACTCCAGTTGGACCGCTTCAAGAATGCGCCCCAGTTCGTCGGGTCCGAAAATGAAATCGATTTCCGGAATCTCTTTCTGAATCTCGCTTCGATAACGTTCCGCAAGACAACCGGCCACGACCAGTTTTTTGCAGTTACCGCTGTTTTTGAGTTCCGCCATCTCGAGGATGGTGTCGATGGACTCTTTTTTTGCGCTGTCGATGAAGCCGCAGGTGTTCACGACAATGACGTCCGCATCTTCTTTTTGAGGAGTGATGGAGTAGCCTTGCCGGGCAAGCGTCCCGAGCATGACTTCACTATCCACCAGGTTTTTAGGACAGCCGAGGCTGACAAACCCGATCTTCGGCGTTTTTTGATCCGGCATGTTTAGTTACTGACTGTTGGCGCCTTATTGGCGCGGCGGACGCTCATGGACTCGCTTTAAATCCTTGTCCAGGAGGTCGATTCCACGATCGAGCAGCGAGCGTACCGCAAGAAGCCCCTCTTTTTGAGCGTTGACCAGGTGCTCGGCCGTCCTGCGCGGAAAGAGCCCAAGGACTTTGTCCGTGACGGTATTGCGCCAATCCCACACTTGATCGCTCAACCTGGCGTCCTGCTCTTTCGCTTCTTCGGCCATGTTCCCAATTGTACCAGAAAGGGGGAACGCGGGCATAAAGCCCGCGGTTACAGGATTCGTCCCGCTTTACGGGCGCGGCGGACGCGGAAAGGATATCGCTGCGGGTTCGGCAGGAGAAATACCAGTGTGATCAGCCAGAAACTGAAGAGCAGGCCGAGTGCGAGCAGCAGGAGGCTGCCGATTTTCAGATAGAGAATACTTGTCACGACAGCGAGCCCGACCCCGGATATGGTCATCACGACACGGCGGAACAGATGGGATATGAATTTTTCCAGGCCGTCCATATCCGCGGGGTGAATCCGGATGCGCAGCTGTTCGCGTCCGGCGCGGGCGAAGACGTTCTCCATGTCCTTGAGCAGGGTGTAGAGAGCGAGTCCTTCTTTCGTTATCGTGTCCTTGACCGTCGGCCATACCGAGGGGCCAAGCGAGCGCTCGAGAATCTTTTTATAGATCGGAATCGCCGTAGTCAGGCTGTTGAAATGCGGATCATAAGCGATCCCAAGGCCCTCAATAAGGACCGCGGTGCGCAGGATGTAAACCAGGTTGGACGGCAATCGCAAAGGGAAGCGGTAAAACGTATTCACGATGTGGAACGAAAGCTCCTGAATCTGCCGCTGCGTCAGGCGTTTGTCGAGATGAATAGAGATGATGGAGTGCGCCGCTTCACTGAGGGTCGACGGGCTGACGTCGGTTTCGAGCATGTCCAGCTTGTAAGCAGCATCGATGACGCCGTCGACGTCGCTCCGGACCGCCGCAATCACAGCGCGGACAAGTTCCTGCCGGAATTCCGGCGTGATCTCGACGACCATTCCATAGTCCAGCAGAACGATTCGCGCGTCGGGCTGCACCAGAATGTTTCCGGGGTGCGGATCGGCGTGGAAAAGACCGTGAATCAGAAGCTGGCCGCCGTAAAACTCGATAAGGTTCTCGATCATCTTGCGCGTGTCGATCTTGTGACGAACGATTTCCTGTGTTTCGTCGATACGAAAACCCTCACAGAACTCCATGACCAGCACGCGTGTCGTCGTAACCTCTCTGTAGACCTTGGGAATGATGACGAAACTGCTGTCGCGGTAAAGCTCGGCAAAACGCTCCACGTTGTCCGCTTCGTGCAGAAAATCCATTTCCTCGGCAATCACTCTTGAGAATTCGTCGATGATGGTGCGGGTCGACCGGATGATGTGGTGATCGATAAACTGCTCGAGAATGAACACTAGGTTTTGAACAACCCGGATATCCGTCGCCACCAGCTCTTCGACGCCGGGGCGAAGCACTTTGACAATGACCTCCTGTCCGCGATACCGCGCCCGATGGACCTGTCCTAAAGAAGCTGCAGCCAGCGCTTCGCCCTGAAATGATTCGAAAACGTCATCAATCCGCTGTTTCAACTCCGATTCGATTCGTTTCCGGACTTCGGGGGTGGGGAAAGGAGGTACGCGGTCGTGAAGATTGGCGAACTCTTCCACGTAAATGGGCGGGACGATGTCGGCGCGAATGCCGAAAACCTGGGCGAGCTTGATGAAGCTTGGGCCCAGCGATGCGATCGTTCGAGTGAGCCGTCTGGCGCGGGCGCGGTGCGCATCGTCGCTTTGAAAGCGCGGCGGCCCGGCAAGAATCCACCGCCGCCTGTCGCGCAGGAATGCAAGCAGGAATGGCGAGAGCCGGTACCAGACGACGAAGATTCGGAGAATCATTAATAATGGCCTGACCGGCTATCCGCGGGCGCTTCGAAGCTTCCGTACGGATTCCTCCAGGAGCGCAAAATCCGCAGCGGAAACGGACAGCCGCCCGTATTTCGCCTTTTCAAAAATCTCCAGCGATCCAGTCAGAATAGATCTCCCCTGGGAATCGGGCAAATCGAATATCCATTCACGCCAGGTTTCCGTGGCGCGCCGCTGGGGTGACCGGCGGCCGGCAATTTTTGCCGCCCGATAGAACAGTTGCTCCACGACCTCCTCGTTCACCGCGCCGCGCCCCCGCCGGAGCCGCCAGATCTGCAGCTGAGTACGCAGAGCGCGCCGCTGTTTGAAGGCGGCACCGGCGAGAATGCCGAGGACCGCTACCACCCAGAAAGCCGGCATCTGCATAACCCTCGTGATCGACGCGGCCGACCGGTCCGAAAATCTCTGCCCTTGAACCATCCACTGGTCCGATTTGTCGCGGAGTGTCGTTTGCAGGGATTGGATGCGGTCTTGAGCGCTGCGAAAGAGCTGCAGTTGAGTGTTGGAGTCGTAAACAATCACATATGAGTTCCAGAAAAACTCCATCGCATCGAAATATTGGGCCATTTGCCGGGCGAGATTCAGATCGGGATGATTCGGATCCGGCGGCGTCGGATCGAATTCCACCCAGCCATGCCCCGGAACATATACCTCGACCCAGCTGTGTGCATCCGATTCGCGAATGATATAGTCCTGTCCGACCGGGTTGTATTCACCCATCAGGAAGCCATTGACCAGCCGTGTTGGAATGCCGGCGGATCTCAAAAGGATGGCCATCGAGGACGCGAAATATTCGCAATGTCCTGATTTCGCTTCGAACAGGAACGTGCTCACCGGCTGCGGTCCGGGCGTCCAGGTCAGGTCCAGCGTGTACTTGTAATTCTTTTTGAGGTACGTCTCGACGAGAGAGGCTTTGTCCATCGTGGACTTGGCTTTCGCTGTTATGTCATTCGCAAGCTGAGTGATCCTGGGATCAATTCCAAGAGGCAGTTGCAGGTAGCGCCGGCTGAGTTCTGCCGGAATTGCCTCCTCTTTCAAGCTCGCATCGCGCATGCGGCTTCGAACCGGTATCTCCGAAAGTACTTGATACTGGATTCGCCGGGCGGTGGGAAACCGCAGGTATAAAGACTCGTCACTGTCATACTCGATCCCCACTAATTTGCCCGATATCGCGCGCACTTCATGGGGACCGAATAGTGTGCTGGTTGCAAGCGGCTCGAGAAGGATTTCATAGCTCGCCGTGTCGCGCGTGTCGACGACGGGACGCATCGAGTACACACCATCAGGAGATTCTTCCAGCGGCATATGCCTTCGATTCGTTTTGGACCAGTTATGCCCGTCAAAGCGGTCCAGTGCGATTCCCCGCCATTTCAAAACGTCAAACGGTTTGCCGCTGATCTGACGGGCGTGCATCACGACCGCCGTACTGCGTTTCACCTCGCCGATTTCGCCGAGTTGAACACGGTCCGTAAAGCCGGACACCAGCAATGACTGCGTGGCCGCGCGCGTAAAATAGCCTGTTCCGATTCGCGGAATGGTAAGGAAGAGCGCCACTCCCGTGAAAATGATCCAGATCGTCGCCCAGACACTCATGCCGGTCAGAGGCACTCCGGCGTCCTCTGCCCGTGCCGGCGCCGTTCGCTCCGAGCGGTACATATCGAAGCTCATCAAGGTCGAAACCAGAGCAACAAGAAATAAAAAGAGCGTTGCTGCAAACGAGATGTCGATCGTCAGGGAAGCTGCCGCAAGAATCTGCAGGAACGACAGAATGATGAGGTACAGATAGTCCTTATCCGATTTCTCCTGATAAAGCTTGGCAAGCTGGAGGCACAGGACAAGATGGATCGATGCTGAAATGAACGAACGGGAAATGATGATGCTGTCCAGGAGGAAAAAGAAAATGTACGCGCAGGACAGTAAGAACGCGCCGCGCGGCGACAGCGGAGCCGGCAGCCCCTTAACAGTGCGGTAAACGCTGATGCCGAGGCCTGCCGTAAAAACCACGATGGCCGGCGCGTCGAGCCGTCCCGTAAATGCCAGCGCGAGAAATGCGCTGGTCATCAGAGCATGGCACGAAATCTGAAAGTATCGTTTCATCGTATCGACAGCCTGTAAGCGCCTTCGTAGCGTGGCGGATCTGCCGCAGGCGACATCTGGACCAGCGCCAGATACTCCAGAATGGAATCGAGCGTGGTTGCCGTGTTGCCTTGGGCGGTCCGCCAGTCGTCGGAGATCATGGAGACCTCGATCCCGTCATTGATCAGGTGACAGGCGAGCGATGCGGTATAGGAAACCAGTTGCTCAAATTTTTCCGCATCGCCGGGTTGCCCGTAGCGGTCGAAGGCCAGAAGGAGTCGCCTGCTTTCCTCGGCGGCGTACTCGCGGGTTTTGAGCACCGACGTTTTCGCGGATGCCTTCCAGTGAACGTGGCGGGCGCTATCCGAGGGCACGTAGTCGCGGATCATGTAGAGATCGTGACCGAGTCCCCTCTCGAATCTCTGGTTTTCACCTTGCAAATCGAGGGCCGAAATGTCCATCCGATCCGGCGGAATGATTTCGGGATAGCAAATGCATTCGGTGTCAGCGGCGTAAGTCCGATCCTTTAGAAAGAAACCGAACGGATACCGGGATGACGCTTTCAATTCGCGGCTCAGAAAGCGCCCCCGCTTCATCAGCCGCGCCTGGCCCGTCAGAGATGTCTTTCCCGCACCCCTCACGGCGGGCAGATAAAGGGTGGAGAATCGAATGGCGGTGTTTTCCACCGGATCGAGTTGGATGGAAAAGCTCGGGAAGAAACGTTTGTGATTTCTTACCTGGACGGAAATCGGAAATGGTTCGCCGGCGAAGCAGTGCGAGGGCAGCCGGACATCGAGACGCAGAAATCGGAAATTCAATGCCGACATAAAACCGGAGAGCAGCAGGACGGCCAGCAACGCGGACAACACCATATACAGGAGATTATTGGCTGTGTTGATCGCAGCAAATATGACGACTGTTACGGCAGCGAAGTACATCCAGCCTTCCCGCGTAACGTGATAATGCGAAAAGAAAGGCAGCCATTCCCAATCCACACTGGATGCCAGCCGGGGAACGAATTTGATCCCGACCCAGATTGCGATGCCGAGCGCAATGAACGCGGATGTCGCAGCGGCGGCAACCCGGCCATCGCGCCCCGCACTCGACGAGTAAAGGGCCGACATCAACGCGACGGCGAGCATGCCGATCGCCGACAGGAAATTCTTCCACATTGGAGTCATGATCAACTTATGCGGGGACAGGCGTTTGATCGACGATCTCCTGCAGAACCGAGTCTGCGTCCCGATGGCTTCGGGAACCCGAACGGATCATCGCGAGGCGGTGCTCGAAAACCGGGTGCACCAGCTTCTTGATATCGTCAGGGACCACGAAGCTCCGGCCCTCGAGCATAGCCATTGACTGCGCGGCCCGGAAAAGCGCGGCTGTTCCCCGCGGGCTGATGCCGAGTTCGATTTCGGAGTGCGAACGCGTGCGGTTCACGATCTCGATCATGTAATCGACGAGCGATTCTTCGATGTGAATCTTCCGGCTTTCGTCCTGCAAGGAGAGAACCTCAGCCGGGCTCAATACCGCTTCTCCGGGGAGCCGGTTGCCCGAGTTGGAAAATCTCTTCAGGATTTCTTTCTCTGCGGCCGGATCGGGATATCCGATGTTGATGCGCATCAGGAAGCGGTCCAGTTGCGATTCCGGAAGCGGGTACGTTCCGTGATGTTCGATCGGGTTCTGCGTGGCAAGAACCATAAAAGGGCGCGGCAGGGGATACGTCCGGTTCTCGATCGTCACCTGACCTTCGTTCATCGCCTCCAGCAGCGCGCTTTGTGTCTTGGGCGTCGTGCGGTTGATTTCGTCGGCAAGGACGATGTTGGCGAAAATCGGTCCGGGCTTGAACTCGAATTCACTCAACCTGGGATTGTAGACCGAAACGCCGAGTACGTCCGAGGGGAGAAGATCGCTGGTGAATTGAATGCGATGAAATTCGCAATCGAGCGAGCGGGCGAGCGCGTGTCCCAGTGTCGTTTTGCCGACGCCGGGTACATCTTCGATCAGCAGATGGCCTTCGGCCAGCAACGCAACGATTGCCAGGTTAATGGTTTCCTGTTTTCCTTTAACCGTGATTCCGATGGCGTCGCGGAGCGCAAAAATCTTCTCCCTGGCCGTTGTTTCGAGCGTTTCCATTGTGGTCCGAAGCGATTCTAGCACAGGGACATTTTCAGATTTTCAGCCGCACTGACCCTCTCCTGCTTTATCGGCAGAAGCGGATCGGACTTTAACGAAAAACGAATAATGAAACACCTGACATTTGCCGAAATAAGGCACATGGAGACGGGTGTATCTGAACTCGATCAGGCAATCGACGACTTGTGGAAACGAGTGCGCCAGTCCAACTTATATGGCGGGCGTCCCCGTAACTCGGTCTCTGAAGAAAGTGTCGCAGCGGCGCGATCGGCGTTGACCCTCGCGCAGGACTCCGGCGATCGCCGTTTCCTGAGGGAAGCGTGGTGCATGATGGCGTGGGCTCTGAATGCGAACGAGCAGCCTGCCGAGTCTCTCATCTATAGCAGGCAGGCGATACCGGCGCTCGAGCAAGCGGGAGAATTTGAGCGGGCTGCGCGGATGCGATTGGGCTTCATGGTCGCTCTTTCGACGACCGGGCAGTCCAAAGAAGCTCTTGCCGTTGCGCGTGAGGCGCAGGAATTCTTCCGCAAAAGCGGCGACGACACATCACTGGCGAAAGTGGCGACGAACCTGGGGGCGGTATATCAGCGCCTTGACGACCACACGCGCGGGTTTCAGTGCCACCTGGAAGCCGCTGAATTGTTCAGAAAGACCGGTGAAGAGCGCGGGCTGGCTCAAGCCTGTCTAAACCTGGGGAATGCGCTCACGGTTCTGGACCGCTTCTCCGAGGCCGAGAAAATGTATGAGGACTGTGACGAGATCGCCACAAGACTCACACTCGATGATTTGCGGGCACATGCGATATACAACAAAGCATATCTCTATTTCGTTTCGGGCCGTCTCAGCCAGTCGCTTACCGTTTACCGCGACGCCCGGCAAATGTTTTCAGGCAGTGGAAGCCGTTTGCACGCCGCCTTGTGCGACCTGGATGAGGCGGAAATCTACGTCCAGCTGCGCCTTCCGCAGGACGCGCTGATCCTGGCTCAATCTGCCGCACGATCCTTCGCTGAACTCGACATGCCGCACGAGCAGGGAAAGGCGATCGCCTTCGGAGCGGTTGCGCTCACGCAGAAACGGCAGTTCGGCGACGCTCTGGCAGCATTTAAAGAAGCCCAGACCGTCCTCAGAACAGGCGGCAGCATGTTCTGGATGGCGCAGCTTGATCTGTATCGGGCAGAGGTTTTGTTCTCGATCGGCAGGTTATGGGAGGCCTACTCCCTGGCATCTGCGGCGGATGGGAAGTTCGAGGAGTTAGGGTACTCCACAAAGCGCCTGATCACGCTCGTGTTGCTCGGCCGTGTTTCGATGGCCTTGGGAAGGCCCGACGAAGCGGAGTTTCATGCACGCCGGGTGGAGGAACTGGCCGGGCAGACGAAGATTTCAGTCTTTCTCTTCGCCTGTTACGCCTTATCGGCCGAGGTTGCGGAGGGGGAGCGGCAATTCGAGCGGGCACGTGTCCTTTATGAACGGGCGGCGCGGGAAATAGAACTGCGTCACACCCATTTGCACCACGATGAACTGGGCATTACTTTCTATAAGGACAAAGCCGGGGTGTTCGAATCGCTGGTGTACCTGGCGCTGGACTGCGGTGACGGCTCGGAACCGGCAGCCCAAGCCTTTACCTGGTGCGAGAAAGCAAAATCACAGGTGTTCATCGACGCTCTGGCGCCTCATCTTCCTACAGTTCGAAGCAAGGCCGACGAAGCCCTGATTACTCGCGTCGATCGTCTGCGGGCGGAACTGAACGGTTCCTACATGCGTTTTCGTCCGGAGTTTCTGGCCACGCCCGGATTGCCGCAGGACGCACAGGTTGAACTGAGAGAAGACGAGTTAGCGCGGACGTTGAACGAACTTTCGAGGTCCGATTCTGAGTACGTTTCCCTCCAGGTCGCATCCAGCGTGCGGTTGGAGGAGCTTCAACAGGCGCTTCCCGAAGACACGACTGTTCTGGAATATTTCTTTGCGCGCGACGAAGTGATGGCCTTCGTTATTTCCGCCTCAACCTTCCATGTCGTCCGGCACGTGACTCCGACCAAGCGGGTGCAGTTTCTGGCGGGGCGTCTTCAATACCAGTTGGAACGGTTCTCCGCCCTGATTCGAAACAAGAAGTCGGACGTGTCGATCCAGCGTGCAGCGACGGACGACCTGCTGCGGAATTTTTACAGCGAACTGATCCAGCCCGTCATGCCGTTCATCAATACATCGGGGTTGATCATTGTTCCGCACGGAGTCCTGCATCGAGTCCCATTCCATGCCTTCTTTGACGGCGAGCGATATGTCGCCGATTTATTCGATGTGTCTTATGCACCGAGCGCTTCTGTTCTGAAGTATTGTCTGGACCGGCAGGATGTAACGGAAAAGGCTCCGCTGCATGCCGTTACCAGGCCCGCTGCCAGTCTGGTGGCAAGTTTTGTCCATACCGAGGCGCGGGTGGCTTTGAGGCAGGACAACCCAGTGCTTTCGCGTCTCGAGTTTGCCGACGGCGCATCCTGTGTGCCGGATATCTATGCCGCCCAATGGCAAACGAACCTGTTGTCCATCTGTTCAGCGGAGACTTCGATGAATGGCAGTGCCGATGTGGATGGTTTTCTGGGTTTGCTGCGGTCCTGCCTGTACGCCGGTTGCCGTTCTGTTTTGATGGAGTTATGGAAGGTACGTCCGGAACCGTCCGTGCGCTTCTTTGATCTCTTCTACTCGGAATGGCCGGCGGCGGGAAAGAGCAGGCAGGAAGCGCTATCGATAGCTCAGGAGTGCCTCAGGCGCGAGTTTCCCCATCCGCTCGACTGGGCGCAGTTCATTCTGGCGGGCGCGCGTTAAACAAACGCGCGCAGAAAAGCATCCACGACGCGCGGGTCAAACTGAGTGTTCGCACAACGCGCGATTTCATTGACGGCTTTTTCGTGTTCCTGCGAGCGGCGATATGGACGATTCGTTGTAAGGGCGTCATAGGTGTCTGCGACAGCGACGATCCGGGCGCCGAAGGGGATTTGATCTCCCGCGAGTTCACCAGGATAACCTGCGCCATCAAACCGTTCGTGGTGATGAAGGAGGATGAGGCTGGCCTCTTCGAAACCTTCGACGTTTCTGAGGACCATCCAGCCGAACTCGGAATGTTTCTTGATGTACTCGAACTCGTCCTCGGTCAACCGTCCTGGTTTCAACAGGATGTGGTCCGGCACACCGATTTTGCCTACGTCGTGTAATGAGGCGGCCATAAGCACCATTTCCGTTTCCGAATCGGTCATGCCGAGTTCGACGGCGATCCGATGGCTGTATTCCGCGACTCTCGTGCTGTGTCCGCCGGTGTAGCAATCCCGGAGGTCCACAAGCGATACGAGCGTCGAGGCCATCGCCAGCACCTGCTCCCGGAAGGTATCCTCCATCTTGAGCATGTGAAAGCGCGTCTGTGCCGGTGTAAGTTGCGACGTTTCCAAAGCAAACCGCTGCATGTATCCTCCAGGTCAAATTAGTCGTACTCCGTCATATCGGCAGTTGTCAGGCAGGACTTTAGGCTGTAATATCCTGCTCGATAACCTCAAGCAGGTCTGTAAGGAGGAAGAAGTTAATGCAAGCAAAGTTTGTGCGCGCAGCCGCCGTTCTGGCGGTTCTCGCCATGGTTGTACCGGCGTTCGCGCAGTATGGCTATCCCCTCAAGGGCACGTTCAGCGGGGATTGGTGGATTCAAAAAGGCAAAGAAAACCACCTCTTGATTGAGTTTAACTACGAGAACGAAAAAGATCTCGTCACCGGCACTTATACTCCCGGCCCGGACGGAGCGGCTTTACAGAAGTTGACCGTGACGCTGCCAAATCCCAAGGTCGTTACGGAGGGGGCGAAACCCTGGCTCGTCCATTTTGAAGTGGACACGAAAGACGACAGCGGCAAGGCCGTCCACCTTGTTTTCGACGGCAAGCTCGAGAACATCGGCGCCTTTAATAAACACCTCAGCGGCACCGTTGCCTTAGGTGGGCAAAAAGGTGAATTTAAAGCAGTAATGCAGTAAAAATTTGATATTGTAGTGACCTAAATCAACTGGAGGATATAAGTAAAATGGCCAAAGTAAACGCCGTCACTCTTGGCTTCGTATTGCTCGTCCTGGCCGCCGTGCCGGTCCTTGCACATCATTCTTTTTCGGCCGAATTCGACGCGACGAAGCCGGTTAACTTCACGGGCACCGTGACGAAGATCGAGTGGACGAACCCGCATAGCTGGTTCTATATCGATGTGAAAGATACCCAGACCGGAAAGGTCCAGAATTGGGGCTTTGAGACCGGTAATCCCGTCGCGTTGGTCCGTCAGGGTTGGACGCGGGACACCATGAAAGTCGGTATGGTCGTGACCGTCGAAGGCACCCGCGCCAAGGATGGTACGAACCGTGGAAACGCACGCAACATTCTTGTCAACGGCAAGAAACTTAGCGCCGCATCGAGTGAAGGCACCAACCCGTAAGGAGGATTTGAAGTGGTTAAGCGTTTACTTGGTCGGTTGAGTATTTTCGGCATCGCTGTTGCGTGGCTCGTTGCAATGACTTTAATTGCGCTGAGCCAGCAGGCTCCTGCGCCCGCAGCTGGCGGTGCCCCGGCCGGCGCGGCTGGCCGTGGTGGTCGTGGCGGTCGCGGCAACAATCCATTGCTCAGCCAGCCCGCGCCGAAATTGGCAGATGGCACCGTGAACCTCGGCCGTGAAGCCGGCGAGAAAGGCATCTGGAATCTGCCCTATATTACCAACATGGGCGCCAGAAACATCGTCGTCGGCGCGCCTCCTGCTCCAGCGCCTCCAGCGGGCGCCGAGCGTGGCAGAGGCGGTGGTGGTGGTGGAGGTGGCGGCGGGCAACGCGGCGGAGCTCCCTCCGAGCCGTGGGTCCCCTTTAAGCCCTGGGCTGCAGCTCTCTATAATTATCATTCGATGAACGAGACGAAGTACGATCCGGAAAGCATGTGCACTCCTCCGGGTGGACCCCGCATGCAGGCTACGCCGTATCCCATGGAGATCATCCAGATCCCTTCCGAAAAGCGCGTCTTCATCGTTTATGAAGGTGGAACACACGTCTGGCGCGAGATCTATATGGACGGCCGTCCGCACCCCGGACCGAAAAGCTTCGATGGCTCCCATCTCTGGATGGGCCACTCTGTCGGCCATTATGAAGACAACGGCCAGACGCTCGTCGTCGATATCGTGGGCTTCAACGAAGGAACCACAATCGACTACTTCGGCCACCCGCATACGGACCAGCTGCATGTCGTCGAACGATTCAGTCGTCCGAACAAGGGCACGCTCCACTACCAGGCTCTCATTGACGATCCGGGCGCTTATACCAAGCCCTGGAGCGTCGCGTGGGATATTCAGTGGAATCCTACAGGCGAACTTATCGAGTACATCTGCCAGGGGAACAATCAGTATCTGAATCACCTGAAAGATGACTTCGGAGAGCCCGTATTGCTCCGGCAGCAGTAGCCGGTATTTCTACAAAGAGAAAAAAAGGGGCGTCTCCCTATTTCCGCGAACTTCAGCGGAAATAGGGAGACGCCCCCTTTTTTCTCTTGCCCCCTCTTTTTATTAAGGGAAGTTAATTTTGACCTAATGGGTTCTTAATGGTCGCGGCGATACATTGGACTCGCTGTCATGGTTGTTACCCTGGCAGTAATGAAAATCGGGAGAGACCAATGAAGAAGCTTACGACCATGATGTTTGCAGCCGTGATCGCTGTTGCCCTATCTATGCCTGCCTTAGCCCAGACCGCCGGTACCGGATCATCGACGGCGCCTGCCAAGAAGACCACAACCGACAGCAAGGATAAGAAGACCGCGAAAAAAGCTACGCCGAAGAAAAAGACCAGCACGAAGAAGACGAACGACAGCAAGACCACAAGTTCCACGGACAAGAAGTAAGACCGGCAGTAGCCTTAACGAAAAATCTGGGGACAGACACAGATTCGCAAAGCAGAATCCGGTGTCAGCCCCCAGATTTCATTTGGACCCTATTTTACAGGGCGAACAGGTCGATATAGGACCGAATCTGACCGCTCTTCACCGCGGCCAGTGTTTCCTGCATTGACGCCAGTACGTTCGGCGCCCGCATTCCGCCTCCAGCGAATCCCCTGACGCCACCCCCTGCCGATCGGATAAACGTGCTTGATGCATCCAGCGGTAGAGTGGCGGCGTTGTTATAAAAATTCGTCCAGCCGCCGTTCTCATTGCCATTTCCCTGGAACAGATACTGTTCAACGTTGGATAAGTAAAACGCAGTAACCGTCGCGTTGTGATCCTTCAAATACTTTCCAACCGACCGGATAGCCTTGGGTCCGCCGAAGTCTCCAGTCAGGGGGACGATCAGGTTCTTCATTTCCAGATCCCGCAGAAAGCGGTAATGCTCTTCGTTTGCAAGATAGCTTCGCTTTTCGCCCTTCAGATCGGTTGCGACCATCAATTCGGTATAGTTCGGCATTCCACCTCGTCCACGTCCGCGCAAGCTGCCGCCGGAGTTGTAATCCATTTCCGGACCGAAGCTGTGGAACACGGTATAGACATGCGCAATACCGTCTTGATCCTCAGGCGTCAGGCCAAACTTGTGTTTTGTGAGGAGGAGGTCTTTGATGTCCTGAAGATTTTTCTGAAACGCAGCATTGTCCAGCGGCTCTGCCGCCGCGAACGCATTGAAGAGGTCGTCGACTGTGGATTTTTCGGTCAACCCTGCAGGCCGCTTAACTGAAAACAGCCGCGCGAGGAAATCGGCGCGATTGGGCGACAATTCGAATACCGCCCGATAGAGCATGTGTTCGAGCATGTTCTGGTGGCGTATGTCGACAATGAACGCCATCTTCGGCCGGATTCCGGCGATGTACGTAAAGTTTTGTTCGGGCCCGACACCCATGTAAACGCCGCCGGGTTTCGTCGTCTGCTGGAGGGTCGGGATTACAGCCTGGAATCCGGTCTCGTTGGAAAGGAAATTCTCGGACTGGAAAGCGCCGCCATCCTCGGAAGAACTATCGATCAGTTTCCAGAATGCATCGTCCGGAAGCTGGTTGGGCAGCGTGTCGGCAGCGCGCAGTGCCGTTGAAGAGAACACGAGCGCCGCGATAATCGAGAGCAGCGCGAAAGGAAATCGGATCCGCATGCAGGAAGACCTCCACTCTATTCTTGATGTGGCGATACAGTATCACAGAACCTGAACGTCGAAATTATGGCCTTCCCACTCGCCGTTGGCCCAACGGAGGGTGAATTCCAGCTTCGTTCCCGGCGCCAGCCCGGTTGTGGGAATATCGACGAAGCAGACACCTACATTGGTCGGAATGGTCAGATTCTCTTTCTGTGTAGTCCACACACTGGACGTCCACACCACAGTTGCAGGCGTCAAGAGTTCGATGCGGAGCGTAAACCCGGCCGGAACGGAAGTACTCTTCTGGTTGAACCGCCACACGACGTATTTAACCGTTTTCTTATCGATCAGATAACGCTGTGCTGTTTGCGGCGGCATGTCGAACACGCGTCCATCCCGGAGAGAACGGAGCAACTTGATGTATTCCGCATGGGCCCACATGAGGGGCATGGCTGAGCCCGACGGCTTGCCATTGAAGAGTTCGAGTTGCGGCATATCTTCTGCGTCCCAGACCTGTTCAGGAAGGAATCCTCCCGGACTGGTTTGCGCTTCCAGGACGTGAAGCAGCCGCTCTGCCGCGGTCATGTCGCCGCGGGCAATTTCGTAGTGGGCGCGCTCGCCGGCGAGCAGCGGCCAGCCGCGTCCGGTACCGGTGCCGTCAAATGGACTGCCGTCGCTGTGTTCGCCGTAACCGTCCTCGTTGTAGCGATGCCAGACCGGGCCGGTCTTTGTGTCGCTCTTCAATGTGGCATCAATGAGGCGAACCGTGTTCAGGATGCGTGGATCGTCGGCCGCACGCAGTCCGAATCGGACCAATGCCAGCGCATCGGGGCTGACCACGTTTGCCGCCCTTTCGGAACTCTGGTCCGGGGTTCGATTCTTGATTGGAACAAAACCGAGATACGGCGAAGCCGCATCGGCGACATCCGCGGATCCGATACGCACATAATATCCGTCAACTCCGTGCTGCCTGCACAGGCTGGAGTCGTTGACGTAAGTCCATCTTTCGATGTTCCCATTCCAGATGTCTGCCGTTTCGCGCAGATACGCGGCGGTGCCGGACTCCCCGCTTTCATCGGCGAAGTCTGCCGCCGCCAGGAGCGCCGCGATTTCGACGGCAAGTGTGAACGGGGAATATCCGGCGTCTTCCTCCCAACGATCTTCGGGAGTCACCGGCCCATTGCAGACAAGATACGTTGCCGCCCGGCGCACTGCCGGCCAGACATCCAGCTTGTGGAGACCGCCTGCGCGGCGGAGCGCGTCCGCCAGGAGTATTGGAAAGGCCGTTTCATCCATCTGTATCCCGGTCCAATAGGGTGTGCCTTCCAGCCACATATTCTGCGGCCAATGACCGTCGGGTTCCTGCGTTGAGAGAAGGTAAACCAGCACCTGATATGCGCCTTCGAGGTCGCCAGAAGCCAGTAACGCGCCCGCACCTTCGACTTGATCGCGAGTCCAGACCAGATGGTAGCCGCCGAGATCGTTGTCGCCCTTCGCGAAGCCCCAGGGAATCGAAGGGCTTGCGATGATACCGCCGGGAATATCTTTCGATTCGCACGCTTTGAGCAGCGCCGTACTCACCCGATAGTAGTTGATGCCGTTCGACGACTTGTCGAGCGGCTCGAGCTTCATTTGATAATGCTGCCAGTCTTCAACGTACATCTCAACGGCGTCCTCAAACGGCTGGATGAGTGAACTCAAGGCCTGTTGGCCGGCCTCCGAACCGTCGCGTCCAAAGCCGAGAGCCAGCGTGAATTCGCCATTCGAGGGAAGCGAGATTTCTCCGGTGAGCGCAATATTTCCATCGAGGGCTTCGTCGAAGAACCACGTCATGCGGTTATGCGTGCTGATGTCCTGCCAGCCGTCGCTGAAGCCCACATAGCCGCAACTCATTGCGGAAAAAGATGTCGAACAGGCGAGCGCGAGGGCGGTTGAGTTTCGTTGCGCGAAAAGCATCGGCATGCCCTTGTGCCGGCCGGTCCAGCCGCGGTTTCCGAATCCCTGGTTCTGGAGATGCGGCGCCAGCAGCGCATACACGTGATAGTCCTGCATTGCGCCCTGCAACGCTTCAAAGCGGATATGCTGCAGCACGACATCGCGGCGGGGATCCGCGATCACGGTTTTATGTAACCGGTAGCGGCCCTCTTTGCAGGTATTCGTCAATAAATAGCCGGGCACACCCGGCGCGATCGGAGTAGTGGTGCTCTCGGTGTCCCGTTTCTCCTCGGAGAAGAAGCGGGAACCGTCCGTGATGAGCAGTCCAAGGTCGCGTGTGTTCGGCTGGTCGATAAAAGGAAAATAAACTTCATCGAGGATGCCGTGCGAAATCGTGAACCACACGCGGCTGTTCGTCCCTGCCGAAGTTCCTGCACCTGTTTTGGCGCTGGATGTCCATGTCGGAGAGATGCCGGGGCGGCCGGGAGGAACAGAATTAGTCATTTCCATCCACGATCCCACATCGCGCATGGAAGCTCAAATGCTTCTTGCTCCGGGGACGCGCGATGGTCGAAAAACGCAGACAATTCCGCGGACGGTTCGTCAAAACCCTTGGGTTCAGCACGGGATTGGCGATTATCGCCATATCGATTTTACTGGGTTGGTACGCCGTAGCGGCCGCAGCGCCGGTAAATGCTGTCACTCGAAAGGTAGTCAAGTTCCAGTTTGCGCGAATGCGTTATCCCGGCGGCGTTCCGGATTTCATAAAGAATTGGTATACCGACTATCCCAACATGGATGATCACCTCACAACCTTGCTCCGCCGCCTGACAGGCATCGATGTTGGGCCACCCCTTCTGGTCGATCCCGCCAGTCCGGCCTTGTTCGATTACCCCATCGTCTATTCGGTTGAACCCGAGCAAATGGTGCTGGGATCGAGGGAAATCGATAATTTGAGGAGATTTCTGGTGCGCGGGGGCCTGTGGTTTGCCGACGATTTTCACGGGGACGAGGAATTCGAGCAGTTCATGAAACAGCTCCGGCGCGTCATTCCGGACGCGAAGCCGGTCGAACTGACCACGGCGCATCCTTTGTTTCACTGCTTTTACGACATCCCGAAAATCATCCAGGTAACCAACGATTCGATCGCAGAGTGCAGCGAATGCGATCAATGGGAGAATGGCCCTTCCGGCAAAATCCCCAAAGTTTTCGCGGTTTTTGATGGCCGCGGCCGCATCATCGTCTTGCTGGCCTGGAACACGGATCTCGGCGACGGTCTGGAATGGGCCGATGACCCCCAATACCCAGCCGAATATTCGGCCTATGCCTTCCGGTTTGTTTCGAACGTTGTCGTATATGCAATGTCGCACTAAAATAGCGAAGTCATGAAATCCCTGGGGATAACGCTGGCGTTTTCGGCAATTGCTGTTCTGTTGCCGGTGGCCGTTGCCCACGCGCAGCACGAGCGGCAGCTCCCACCTCCAGAGGAGCTCTCGCATGACCCTTCCACTGAGCCATCGCGGGGCGATTACAGCGCGAAATTCTTCGACGACTTACAGAAAATCTTCGGGCGTTTTCGCGATTCAGACCTGAAACGGGTGTTCGATGCCGCGCAGCCGGTTCAATGCTCCGATCTGATCACTGATAAAGGCGAATGGCGGGAAGTCGCCTTCTTCAATGAAAACCGCAAATTAGGCGACTGGTACCACAAAACACTGGACGAAGTGAAAGCCGATCTCTCCGTCTACATCTTCAAGGGCGCGTGCGGCGGGCAGCGCGCGGCGCTCAGGGTCACCACTGAATTTCCAGTCGGGGAAAGCATTGAACGTGCCGAGGCCGGGAAAATACGGTTCGACCAGATCGACGTAAACCTGAATGCGCCTGCGAGCGTGATATTCGATCCGCAGAGCAGGGCATACACCTTCGACCTCCCCTACCTGTTTCACGTCCGGAGTGAAACAGGCGATATGGTCTATACGCTGCAGGCGCGGACCTATGATGACCGGTATGATCCGACGGTGACGAATCATTGGGATTGCAAGGCCGTCAAAGCGGACGACGTCACATACCAATTTTTGATCTGTCACAATACTCTGGTTCCTCGTGATGCGAGAGAAAGGTACGAAGACAAGGGCTCGTTCGGCTCGTCGGCATATTCGATCCTCTCCGACGGCAAAGAGGCCTCGTCCAGCGTCCACCTTTCATTCGGAGACACGGAGCCCGAAAAGGAAACTACGGTACCTCGTCCTGATGATGGAGTCCGAAATGACCGAAGAAATGACCGTCAACCCGAATTCCCTCCGCTTGCTCCCGCGTCACCGTCCTGGCGCCCGGCGCCGGCGCAGGCGAATTTGAGTGAAACCGGCGATAGTGAATTCAGGTTGCGGTTCAAGCCTGAAGCCTGGAAGGGAAGGATCGACAAAGCTCAATTGATCGAGGATGGAACTCTGCCGGGTTCCAGTCTGCCTCCTCGAAATAAGGATTATTGTATGTGGCGGCCCAGTGCCGCCACACTAGCCAACAAGTTGCTCGAACCGGCGCCTGCGCCCACGGTTCAAACGATGCAGTTCAGGAAGGATCCTCAGGGGGTGGTAGCCGTGATCGAGATGGATAACGATTCCGGTTCGGCCGTCGGCTCATTGCAGTGCTTCTTCGCCCAGGCTCGAACTCCCGCCGATATTACGGTCGCGCGCTGGCTCTCCATCGTTGGTTCGAGCGTTGTGCTCGAGTCTCCCGCTCAATAAATGGAAGCCGTCATTCGGATCCAGAATCTCAATCATTACTATGGCAGCGGTAGTCTGCGAAAACAGGTTTTGTACGATATCTCGCTGGACATCTACCCGGGCGAGATCGTCATTCTGACCGGCCCGTCGGGCTCGGGAAAGACGACGTTGCTGACGCTTTGCGGCGCTCTCCGCTCGATCGAAGAAGGCAGCGTCAAGGTTCTGGGCCACGAGTTAAACGGCGCAACACCGGGAGAGCTTGTGGCGATACGGCAGAATATCGGATTCATATTCCAGGCTCACAATCTGATTGATGCCCTCACGGCCGTGCAGAACGTCCAGATGTCCCTCGGACTGGATAAACTCAGCCAGTCGGAAGCAAGAAAGCGCTCCCTCTCAATGCTGGGCGCTGTCGGTCTGGAAAACCGGGTGGACTATTTGCCCGATCGTCTGTCGGGCGGCCAGAAGCAGCGCGTTGCGATCGCTCGGGCGCTGGTGCGCAAGCCGAAGATCGTCCTCGCGGACGAACCCACTGCCGCGCTCGACAAAAAATCCGGTCGCGAAGTTGTCGAGCTGCTTCAGAACCTTGCGCGAGCGCAGAGTTGCACGATCCTGCTGGTGACTCACGACAACCGTATTCTCGATATTGCCGACCGCATCGTGACGCTCGAAGACGGCCGCCTCACGTCGTTTGCCGCGGGAATGGTCGCGAACACCGGCCATATGCTGGCGGCGTTCGCTCAGCTTTCGCGTAAAGGCGAATTGATCCGGCATGTCACACGTCTCTCCTCACATCAGTTTGTCGAAATGCTGGACCAGATCACGTCGGAATTCGAGCAGTTCCTGAAGGTGGTGGACATCACGCACCAGGAAGCTGCGGGAGCCGAGGCAGTCGGTGCGCTTTTCGACCAGATGTTGGAGGCGGTCACTCTGAAGATTCGGGACCTGCTTCAAGCGGAGCGGGCGACGATCTTGCTGGTCGATAAAGGCGCAGGCAAACTCCGTTCAAAGATTGCCCACAGCGGCGGCAGTGAACCGCTGGTCATCGAAATCCCGATCGGCACGGGCATTGCGGGCCGCGTCGCCGCTACCGGAGAGACGCGGAACATACCGGATCCATACCGCGACCCGGACTTTAACCCGGATGTCGACCGCCAGACGGGCTATACGACGCGCAGCATCCTCTGCATGCCGATTTTTGACCGGCAGAAGCATGTTTTTGCGGTGACCCAGCTGTTGAATAAAAACGGCGGCCACGCGTTTACGGCGGAAGACGAATCGGCCTTTCGGGACTTTGCGGCGCCGCTGGGACTGATCCTGGAGAGCTGCCTGCAGATGACCCGCGCACCGGAAGGGGTTATTTAGATTGGCATTGGCTGCGAAATCTCAGGTTCCTGAGGCACCTCATTCCCATCAATCGGACTGATCCGCGCTGAGACAACCGCCAGACGGATCAATTTGGTCTCGATGGCTCTCCTTGAATCCGGGCTCAAACCGGAGAATTTAAAGCCGATCTGCATTCCATCTGTCCGGATGGCCGTGGCTGTCAGCTGAAGGGATTGGCCACCATTGTCGAAGAACAGCTTGAAGGTATCGCCGGCCAAAAGGCGAGTATCGCAATGCGGAAGCCTCAACAACGCTCCTGCTGCACTGAGGTTTACGATAGTGGCGCAGACCCACTCCGTTCCAATCTCGATCATCACTTGTTCTTCTCCATGGAGTAGAGCACTGACACGGATATATCGCCGGCGTTCCATTTAAGATCTTATCGGCACGTGAGCATATTTCATTAGCGGCCGGTTAAATCCCGGATCGATTTGACAGCTTGCTTATTAAACGTCACCTTCTTATGATCCCGATCGTCCCGTACGTAAATTGTTTGCCAACTCAATTCCAGAGGAGATATATGGCTGAAATCACACAAGCTCAATTCCTGCAACGTTACGGCAACCTCATGGTGCAAATCTGGGGAATGCCTTCTCTGTTGGACCGTTTCAAAAAAGAACCCACTGCGGTCTTGAAGGAGCATGGGTTGGACACTGGAAAAGCCTCGGTAACCCTTCTGCAACCAGGCACACCGAACGCCCTCGGTATTAATGATTCGACAGCGGAAAGCGCCTACCAGCTGTGGGTTGAAGGTCAGAAGAAAGGGAACATCCCGTTTTATTTTGTCTCACAACCACCCGAAGGTACCGGCAGCGAGTCGCTCTCGGACAGCGAGTTGATGGCGGTTGCGGGCGGCGCGTTGAGCATCAGCTCCTGCTGCTGCACACCCTGCTGCTGCTAAGAGCCCCGGCCGCAGATTACCCGAATTCCGCAAACGAATCGGCGTAATCTGCGGCGTTTCACGCAAGAACCGGAGCAGCCGGCGGCGGCAGAGGAAGCGTGACGGCATCTACTTTACTTTTCTGAATTTCCAACCGTACATCAATCCGCCATAAAAATTAAACCATCTTGCCGCCTCGCGGTCCTTGAACGGATAGTCGGCGCCCAGCCGCCGCGCTGTGGCCAGTCCGGACACAAAGCACGTTTCCTGGCTGTTGAGCAAGGTGTGGGCGCCGCAGTGCCAGCTTCGCCTCTTCCCCTGAATGAACTTGAACAGATTGATCACGACAGCAACATGAAACACATCGTGCACGATGTGTTGAAACCACCATCTCTTGATGATCTTTTGCGGATCGATTTCGCTGACTGGGTTGTAGGTTACCAGGCATGGCTTGTCCGACTTCTTCGCCCAGGGCTGCTGGTTATGCATGATGTATGTGATTTCGTAATTGTCCGGTCTCGCCCCGTATTGTTCGATGTAGTTACTTCTCGTATCGAGCGGCTCCGTCTCGTTTACCGGCAGCACGGAGGCGTCGTGGTGAACCACGGTGTGATTGTGCAGTTCACTTTCATAACGTATGGAGGACAGCAGGAAGGTTTCGAGGAAGCCCGGCTTATCGAGCATCATGAGGGTCTGGTTGGCGTTGCAGGCGAAGATGACCTGATCGAATTCCTCCGTTTGTCCGTTCATGTCTTCGACGGTTACTTTCGATCGCTGCCGGTGAACTTTCCTTACCGCGCGCCCGAGATAGATCTTGTCGCGAAACGGCTCCGACATTGCCTGATAGATCCGCCTCGTGCCCTGGTCCCAGGTCTGCATCGGCGTGGCCGTTTCAATATCGAAAAAATCCAGGTAGCGTGCAAACATAGAGGCCGGCATGTCGAAGACATTCGTGGCCATCAGAAAATTCACGAACAGCGGTTTGAGGATCTTGTAGCGAAAGCCGCCGGAGAATCGGCCGAGGTTCAGCAGCGTTCCCATGCTGACATAGTTGAACGGATTCAGCATGCCAAGTAGTTTTGATCTCGTTTTACTGAGAACATTGATTGCTTTCAGAAACCGGAGCAGTTTCTGAAACTTTTCGATCTCCGGCAGAAGCTCCTTGCGAATCCTGGAGTTGAAGTCGTGCGCGTAAAGATCGCCGCGATACCTCACGGCGTAGCTGAACCGTGTAGGGACGAGCGGAATCCCATGTTCCTGCATGAATTGGACGTAGTTGTGGTACACAGTCGGAATGCAGGCTGTGACAGAGATGTCAAAACACACGGAACGGCCATCATCCTGCGGCATGTCCACAGTAATCGCGTTGCCGCCCAGCCTGTCATTGGCTTCAAAAAGCCGGATATCGAATCGATCCGGATGCCTGCTCAACGCCCATGCGGCCCCGAGTCCGGCGACACCGCCGCCGACGATTGCGATTTTCTGGGGCACCTGCTCCTCCTCGAGATACTGAGCTGATGGGCTACATTTTTGAACCCGGCATTTTACAGCAAATCGCGAGAGACGCTCTTTCGAAAAACCCGGCGATGGAAGACCTCGTTCCTTCAATTGTCGCGGAACTCTACAAACGCTATCCGGGCCACATCAATACGACTCCCGAGTGGGTTTTCAACAATGCCGGCGGCGCGATGGGCGCCATGTACATCCTGCACGCGTCGATATCGGAATACGTCATGATTTTCGGCACTCCTCTGGGTACCGAAGGGCATACAGGACGGTTCGCGGCGGATGATTACTTCATTATCCTGAACGGCGAGCAGTGGGCGTTTGAGCCGGGCCAGTTCGCGCCTGAAATCTACCGGCCTGGCGACATGCACCATTTGCGCAGACGCCAGGCGAAACAATACAGGATGGCGGGAGGGTGTTGGGCGTTAGAATATGCCCGCGGTGTTATACCGGCGATGCTGCCGTTCGGAGTCGCGGATACATTTACCAGCACGTTAGACTTCAGAACCCTCATTCGTACCTTGTGGTTATATGCGACGAGCGCAGTTCGCGAATTGCTGCACGGAAAGATCTGAAATCACGCAACGGCGATGACGACGTTAATTACAGGAGCAAGCGGTCATCTCGGCGCCAATCTCGTCCGCAGGCTGCTCAATGACGGGCAAACGGTCCGCGCGCTCGTCCGCCGGGGCAGCAACAACGCGGCCTTGGACGGTTTGAATGTCGAACGGATCTATGGCGATCTTCGCGAGCCCGTGCCTGTCGCCGCGGCGGTCCGCGGATGCCGTCAGATTCACCATTGCGCGGCCTTGCTCTCGACGACCACAGGCCGCGAGCGGGAAATCTTCGACTGCAATGTGATCGGCACGCGCAACCTGTTGCGGGCCGCGCTCGATGCCGGAGTATCCCGTGTCGTTGTTTCAGGCTCGTTAAGTGCCGTTGGTCATGTGGATGGCCGGCCGAGCGACGAGACTGTGCCTTTCTATCCGTTCGAGAAACTGCCGCCGTATTCGCACACGAAAGCGGGCGTGGAACACGAATGCCTCAAAGCCGCAGCCGATGGCCTGGACGTGGTCATCGCGACGTCCTGTGCGATCATCGGTCCCAATGATTTCAAGCCCTCGCGCATGGGAAAGACCCTGGTGGATTTTTCCCTCGGCAAGTTGCGCGCATACATTCCGGGCGGTTTTACCTTTGTTTCCGCAGCCGACATGGTCGAAGGGCATATGCTCTGCATGGAAAAAGGCCGCAGGGGTCAGAAGTATATTTTCAGCACAGAGTTTCTGACTGTCGACGAACTGATGGCGATTTTCGAACAGGTCACCGGCCACAGGCGCCCGCGGTTCCGGCTGCCCGCGCCGCTCATGGCCGGCATCGCAGAGGTTTCGAGCTTCGTGCTGACGAATTTCTTTCCCGGCAGGGCGCAGCGCTTTACACCGGCGGCCGTGCGATTCCTGCGAATGCAGCGGAAGGCCGACTCGAGCAAGGCGATGCAGGAACTCGGCTACCGTCCGACCTCCATCGCCCAGGCGGTCCGTGAAGCCCACGAATGCTTCGTCCGGCGCGGTGTCATACCGGCTCCGGCGCGCGTGCTGGTTTCACGGCCCCGGGAGTTGTAGCTGTGACGACTGCAACGGAAGCCAGGAAGCTTCCGCCTGAACTCCGTGGCGGACTGCCGTTTTTCGGTCACGCCATGGAGTTTCATCGCGATCCCGCCGGCCTCCTGCGGCGCGGCCGCGACCGGTTTGGTGAAATTTTCTCCTTTCTGCTGGCAGGCAAGCTTGTCACCGTACTCACAGGGCCCGAGGCGAACGAGGCTTTCTTTCATGCGCCGGATGATCAGTTGAGCGCGAAAGAAGCCTACCAGTTCACGGTGCCGATCTTCGGTAAAGGCATCGCCTACGACGTCAGTCCCGATGTGATGAGCGAGCAGTTGGGCCTGCTCTTTCCCGCCTTGCGCGATCAGCGGTTGCAGACCTACGCCCGGTTCATGGCGGAAGAAGCGGATGCGTACTTTGACAACTGGGGCGAGCAGGGAGAAGCCGATCTCCTCGTAGCCATGAATGAGTTGACAACGTTCATTGCGAGCCGCTGTCTGATCGGTCATGAATTCCGTCAGAATCTTTCGACGGAATTTGCTCATCTGTATCACGATCTGGAGGGCGGCCTGAACCTCGTTGCATTCTTCAAACCGGACATGCCGCTGCCTTCATTCAAGCGCCGCGATCAAGCTCGCGTCCGCATGGCCGAGCTGATTTCGCAGATCATCGCCACCCGCCGCAGCACCGGTGTGGAAGGCGAGGATTTTCTGCAGACCTTGATGACGGCGCGTTATTCCGACGGCAGGGCGCTGACCGACGACGAAATTACCGGACTCCTGCTGACCGTGATTTTTGCCGGGCAGCATACCAGCGCCGTCCTGGCGACCTGGACTGGAGTTCTGCTTCTTCAGCACCGCCAGTATCTGCCGGGCATTCTTAAGGAACAACAGGAAGTCCTGAACGGCAGCCGGAATATGACGCTCGACGCGTTGAGGCGGCTCAGCGCTCTGGAACGCGCCATCAAGGAAGCGGAACGGCTGCGGCCGCCCTTGATTATGCTGATGCGGAAAATCGTGCGTGACTTCACGTACCGCGGCTGCCGTGTCCCCGCAGGCGGGTTGCTGATGGTTTCACCCGCGGTTTCGCACCGCCTCCCGGAAGTGTTCCAGAATCCGGACGCATATGACCCCGGCCGCTTCGCGCCTGGCCGCGAGGAAGACCGGAAAAGTTCTTATACACTGATCGGATTCGGTGGAGGCAGGCATCGTTGTATCGGTCTGACGTTTGCCCAGCAGCAGGTCAAAGTGATCTGGAGCGTGATCCTGCAGCATTTCGATGTGGAATTGGTGAAACTTCAACATGAGCCGGACTACTCGACCTTCGTCATCGGTCCGCGTCCTCCATGTTTGATTCGCTATCGGAGAAAGGCATGAGCACTCAACCTCATCTTCCGGCATTCCATGAAGCTCGAAACCCGCGCCAGAAAGCGCGTTCGGCCGGGCTCCATCCGGATTACTGGTACGCCGTCGAGTATGACGCCGCCGTGAAGCCCGGCCGCGTTGTCGAGGTTATATTCTGGAACCGGTCGATAGCCCTGTTCCGCGGAATGGACGGCAAGTTGCGCGCGTTGGAAAATCGCTGCGCTCACCGGCAGTTGAAGCTTTCGGCCGGCGAGGTCGAGGGCTGCAATCTGGTCTGCGCGTATCACGGATGGGGATACAACGAAGAAGGGCGCGTGGTTCAAATACCCCACGATCTCTTCGGAAGGGACATGCCGTCGTTCAGGGTGCCGTCGTACCCGGTGAAAGTCCGCTATGGCCTGATCTGGATTTTTCCGGGTAATCCGGCGCTCGCCGATCAACGGCAGATTCCAGAGATACCGGAATTAAAAGGCGACCGGCAGTGGGCGTGCGTTCCGATCGATTTCAAGTGGCGGGCGCACCATTCGATGATCATTGATAACGTGAGCGACTTCACGCATGCTCACCTGCACCGCAAATACCGCCCCTTCATCGACGCAAAACTCATAAAGTGCGAGATGGTGGGCGAGAAGGTTTTCGTGAGCTATAACACGAGGATCGGGACCGGACGTTTCTCCGGTCTTTTTGTCGATCGTGATCGGGTCGATACGGATTTCATCGAGCTCTGCCACGACTACCCATACCAATGGTCGAATACAGGCGGAAAGATAAAGCACTGGTGCTTCGTATTGCCTATTGACGAGCGAACGAGCCGCGTGTTCTTTCTGTTTTATTTTGACGCGCTGAAAATTCCTTTCACCTCGTTACGCATTCCTCAATGGCTGATGAAGCCGTTGCTGAAAATTGCGAACGAGATATCCATCAAGCCTCTCCTGCGCCAGGACGGATTTGCCGTCGAAGCGGAACAGCAGGGCTACGATACTCATTTCGATGCGCCGCTTGCCGAACTCAATCCCGCCGTCAATTTGTTTCAACAACTCACTATCCGCAAGTGGGAAGAGCACGTCGCCAGTGACCGGCGCTCTTGATCGCGGCGTCAATCATCTGAATTCGCAACAGCGTGAAAACGGCTGCTGGGAAGGGGAGATGGTCTGGTGCACGATGATTCTCTCCCAGTACGTCATCGTTCAACATGTTGCCGGGAGGACCTTCGATGAACAAACCCGGGAGCAGATGGTTCGATATTTCCGCGTCAGCCGCACGCCCGAAGGTGTCTGGGGTCTGCATCCCGAATCGGGCGGCTATGTCTTCTTCACGACGTTGGCTTATATTGCGCTTCGGTTGCTTGGCATAACCGCGGACGACCCGCTTGCCGCAACGGCCCGGCAATGGCTGCGCGGACAAAAGGGCGGAGTGCTCGCAATTCCGAGCTGGGGCAAGTTCTGGCTCGCCACCGTAGGACTGTACGGATATGAGGGGGTGAATCCGGTTCCGCCGGAAATGTTTCTGCTTCCAAAATCGCTGCCATTGCATCCCCACCGTTATTACTGCCACACCCGCCTGATCTATATGGGAATGGCCTATCTCTATGGATCGCGTTGCAACGCAGATCTCGGGCCGATTCGGAACGATTTGCGCCGGGAGCTCTACGAGACCCCTTACGAGGCAATCGACTTTTCGGCTTGGCGGCACACTATAGCCGAATCGGATCTCTATGTGTCGCCGACCCGATGGCTGCGGATGGCCTATGATTTGCTGCGCGTTTACGAGCGGGTT